>NZ_JBLNNG010000001.1:0-164712 GCF_047785185.1 Mycoplasma sp. 4079
TGTTTTTTAGCATTAGTTACTATTAAATACTGTCTTTACAAGTTGAAAAAATATTACGAAAACAACGGCGAAATTCAGAGAATATCAATTGATTTATTAGTTGATTCATTAAGAATGATGACAATCACTAGAAAAGAAGTGAATGGTCAAATCGTTCAAGAAATAATTAATGATTTAGATCCACATCATCAGGAAAATATCAAAATTTATAGAGATTTTATAGCATGCATTGGTTAATTTTATGTGTGTAATTTTGAAACATAAAAAAACGAATATGTCTTATTTATAGGCATATTCGTTTTTTAGACCTTCAAACTTGGAAACTCGGGTAATTTTTCACAAAATGTGTAAAAAATAGCACTTTTTGTGCTATTTGTGAAAATATTCGGTTAATTATTCAGCGTCTTGAATTGAATCAACACCTGGTAAGTTTTGACCTTGTAATAATTCTAAGCTTGCTCCACCACCTGTTGAAACATGTGAGAATTTATCTTCCATTCCTAATTTTTCAACAGCAGCAACTGAATCTCCACCACCAACAACTGTGTAAGCGTTTGATAATTTAGCAACTGCTTCACATACTGCTAATGTACCATTTTTGTAGTGTTCAAATTCAGCAACTCCCATAGGTCCGTTTCATACAACTGTTTTAGCCCCTTCAAGAGCTTCTTTAACGTTTTGGATTGATTTTGGTCCAAAGTCAAGCCCCATAAATCCATCTGAAATTGAACCTTCTTGAATTGTAGGTTCAACGTCTGCAAACATTTCAGCTGTAGCGTGGTCAACTGGTAAGATGACTTTGTCTGAGTATTTTGCTAAGAAATCTTTAGCTAATTGAATGTAATCATTTTCAACTAATGAAGTTCCAACTTTTTGTCCTTGAGCAACCATAAATGTGTAAGCCATAGCTCCACCGATGATCAATTTGTCAGCAATTTCTGCTAATTTTTCTAACACTAAGATTTTGTCTGAAACTTTAGCTCCACCAACGATAGCTACATAAGGGTGTTCTGGGTTTTGTAAAACTTTAGATAATGATGAAACTTCTTTTTCCATTAAGAATCCTAAAGCTGATTCAGCAATGTTTGAAGCAATACCAACATTAGATGCATGTGCTCTGTGAGCTGTACCGAAGGCATCGTTTACAAATACATCACCTAATGAAGCTCAGTAAGCTCCTAAGTATGGATCGTTTTTAGATTCAGCTTTGTTATTTAAGTCTTCAAAACGTGTGTTTTCAACTAAAATAACATCACCGCTTTCCATTTGTTTGATTGCAGATTCTAAAATGTTTCCACGTGTTACAGGAACAAATGTAACTGGTTTTTTAAGTAATCTAGCTAATTCAACTGCAACTGGTCTTAATGATTTGTCTTTTAAATCTTCTTCTGTTTTTACTCTTCCTAAGTGTGAAAATAAAACAACTTTTCCACCTTTTCTGATGATGTACTGAATTGTAGGAAGTGCAGCAACAATTCTTTTAGCAGATGTAATAACACCATTTTTTAATGGTACGTTAAAGTCAACTCTAACTAAAACTGTTTTATTTTTCAAACTAAGTTCATTTAAAACTTTTTTCATTGTATCTCCTATGTAAATATAACAAATAAAATAAAGTGTATATATTATAAAGTATTAAATAAAAACACAACAATATTTATTGTTGTGAAATTTAAGGTTTAATAAAGATATACAGGTATATAACTTAAAGCTAAAATAAAGTATAAAGAGTATATATCTTTAATAACATCTTTGTAGATTGTATTGATTAATTTTTCTTTATTACCAATAAATGTAGATGAATTTATAGCCATAAATCCAGGTGAACATTGAAATGAAGCGTAAATTACATCATTATTAGCTCAATAACGCATACCTCTGGCAATAATGCTTGTATTTTTAATACCAAATTGGAAAAGTTTATTCATTTCTTCCATTGCTAATGGAGTAAATAATTGAAACATTTTAGTTGGATTATTAGATTTAACTTTGTAAATCTTGTTAAATTCAATGTTTTCAAGTTCTACTGGTTCTAAATTAGAAAACTTATCTCCAAAGAATGTAAAGTTGGCTTGGTCTTTTTGAGCAAGTGCTCTTGCATCAATTTTTATTAAAGCACTATAGTAATGCTCTTCGTGAACATTACCATCTTTATCTCTGTGGAAATCGACTCAATGTGCTTCTGATATATGTGCGTGATATTTATTATCAATAGTAACTGTTTGAATTTCAGTTACACCTCTTAGTTCTGAATCATTTGGTATTCATTTAGGTCTAGTACTTAAGTATTCATCTTTTATAAACTTATTTGTATTAGGATCAAAATTATGTTTTATAGATGTAGGTGTAAAGTTTGTGCCTTCATATTTTCATCTATCAATTAGAGCTTCAATTGCAACTCCATAAATATTTGATTTATGAAGCTGACTTATAATTTCTTTTTTAATTTTTCTATTAATATTTCATGCTTTAATTCAAAAAGCAATAGCAACAAGTATAGATATTACAAATACAAGTGCAAAAATAATTGCAAAGGTAGTAAATACCGAAAGTGTTCTAAAACCACCATATTCTTTTGTGGTTTCTAATCCAAGAAAAAAACCAGAAAACAAGAAAGCACCTATTGATGCTAAAAACACCCTAAGTGCATATCTATTGGTTCTTTTATAATCTGCATAGATTGGTAATTGAGTAATTTCATTTACACGATTTTTAATGATTGGTAATATAGTTTGATTTGCTTTTTCATAGAATTTATCTATGCTAATAAAATCTTCGGCTCTTTTCATATTTTTTATAATCCTAGAGCAACCATATCAACATCTTTTCTAGCTTGAGAAGATGCTTGGAATAATCTAACTGTTGATAATCCCATATTTGCAGCAACAAGGTTAGATGGAATTTCAAATAACATTCTGTTGAACATATTAGCTTGTGAATTGTAATTTCTTCTAGCAGCTGCAATTTCACGTTCAATGTATGTTGTTTCATCCATTAATTCAGCATATAAAGCACTTGATTTAAGTTCTGGATAATTTTCTGAAATAGCCATTAAACGACCGAACACTGATTGGTTTAATTTGTCTAATTCTTCAGAATTTTCAAGTGTTCTACCTGATGAAACAAGTGAACGCATTTTTGTAACGTTTTCAAAAACTTCAGCTTCGTGAATTTTGAATGATTTAACTTGTTGAACTAATTTAACAAGTGTGTCATTACGTTTCTGTAATTGAACATCAATGCTTGATGCACTGTTGTTAATGTTATTTTGCATTCTGTTTAATTCATTTTTCTTTGCAAAGTATCAAAGTCAACCTAAACCTAAAGGTAAACTCATTAAAATGTACATAAAAATCTTAAGTCCTGTAGATGCTTTAGCAGGAATTTCAGCACTTGATGCTGTAGGTTCAAAACCTTTTTGGTTTTGTTCTTCATTGTGTGAATATAAATTTGCCATATTTAATCTCCTTTTTTTACTTATCTATAATTTTATATAAAAATAAGTTAAATATATTGAGTAAAAAATAATAAAAAACACAACAATTTCTTGTTGTGTAATCGATTTGATTAATATAAGTAAACAGGAATGTAACTTAATGCTAATACAAAGTATAAAGTGTAAATATCAGTAACTACATCTTTGTAAATTTTTGCAACAAATTTGTCTTTTTTACCAACAAAAACCGGAATATCAATATCCATAAATCCGGATGGAGTTACAAATGAACAGTAAACAACATCATTGTTTGCTCAATATTCAAAATCTTTAGCTTTTTTAATGTTTGTGTGTTGTAAACCTTGATTGATTAATTTAACTAATTCTTCCATTGCAAGTGGTGTGAATAATTGGTACATTTTTGTTGAATTATCACTTGCAACTTTGAAAATTTTGTTAAATTCTTTGTTTTCCATTTCTACTGGCTGAAGACCATTTTTCTTATCAAAGTATGTAAAGTTCGCTCTATCTCTTTCTTTAAGTGCTCTAGCATCAATTTTAAGTAAAGTAGAATATCAAGTTTGTTTTGTTTCATGTCCTTTTTTGTCTCTTGTGACTAAAAGTCATTCAGCGACTGAAACGTGTGCGTGATATTTATCATCAATTGTAATTGTTTGAACTGGTGATGCACTTTCTAATCAAGCATTTCGTGGAACAAATGCAGGTTTGAATGATTCATATTCTTTGGTTGTGAATCTTTCTGTTGAAAAATCATAGTTATGTCTGATTGAACTAGGTTCAAAATCATCATTTCTATATTTTCATCTTGTATCAGCTGAATTAACTGCTTTTCCATAAATGTTATCTTCTCTTAATTTGTTTGCAATAAAGCTTCTAAAAATTAAGTTTCTCTTTTTAGCTAATTGCACAAACACAAGTGTTAATATGAAACAAATAAAAGCGGCAAGATCAAAAATACCAAATAAAACAACTTTAGCCATTGCATCTTTTACTGCAATAAAACATATTATCGCTATTAAAGCAGATAAAATCATACTTGCAATTGAACCTAAAGCTCCATATTTCATACTTTTATATTTTTTGTATAAAGGCGATTTGTAAGCATCATCTACTGTGTTTTGGATAATTGGAAGCACAACTTGATCAGTTTTTTCTTTGAACTGTTCTATAGTAACAAAATCTTCAACTCTTTTCATCTTATAAACCTAATTCTTGCATATCAACATCTTTTCTAGCTTTAGAAGATGCTTGGAATAGTCTAACTGTTGATAATCCCATATTTGCAGCAACAATTTTTGTTGGGATTGTAAATAATTCTTTATTGAATGTGTTAGCTTGAGCGTTGTAATTTCTTCTAGCAGCTGCAATTTCACGTTCAATATATGTTGTTTCATCCATTAATTCAGTGTATAAAGAACTTGCTTTAAGTTCTGGATAGCTTTCTGAAATAGCCATTAAACGACCAAATACTGATTGATTTAAGTTTTCAATTTCAGCTGAGTTTTCAATTCCTCTACCACCAGCTGCTAATGAACGCATTTTTGTAACGTTTTCAAAAACTTCAGCTTCGTGAATTTTGTATGACTTAACTTGTTGTACTAATTTAACAAGTGTATCATTACGTTTTTGCAATTGAACATCAATGCTTGATGCACTGTTGTTAATATCGTTTTGCATTCTATTTAAACTATTTTTTCTTTTGAAGTATCAAATTCAACCTAAAAATAGTGGAATAGACATAATAATGTATAAAAATATTTTTGCAGCTGTAGAAGCTTGAGCTGCAATTTCAACACTTGAAGCTGTTGGTTCAAAACCTTTTTGGTTTTGTTCTTCATTATGTGAATATAAATTTGCCATTTTTTCTCCTAATCCTAAAATGTTTGTTAATCTATTAAAATACAAGGATAATATTCATCAAAATATGTCAATATTTGTTGTATTTCAACTCTATTCTAAAAAAAAAAAAAAAAACAGAAGTAAAAAGTCAAAATTCCTGAAATTATGTGAAAAATGATTAAAAAATAGACAGAAACTAAAAAAACTGTCTACTTTTCTTATTCTAGTTTAAACCAATTATTCGTTTATATATTAAAAATTATTATCTTTAAATTCATTACCTTTGGTTACATTTTTTACAATCTCTTCAAAAAGCGCTGTTGTATGAGGTGGGTTATTAAATATTGATAAATTTTGTTTTCACTCAGGAACGTATGGTATATCTCATTTTTTACATTGTTTTTGAACAATTTCATCTCATTCTTTTAATTCCATCATCATTAACATCCCGTGATTAGGGTAAGTTTCATTATTTAAAACTATTAGATAGTGTAATAAAGCGTGTTGCTCATATGAAACTACAATACTTAAACCATTTCTGTAAGCTTCCTTATCAGTTTTCAATTCTGCTCCACTAATATGGATTTCGTCGATGTGATGTCTATGAAAAAATCATTGTTCATTTTCTTGATAGTTACTTAATTTGTATAGCTTTATGTTTTGATGTCTAAAAGGTAAAATTTTCGTATTGTACTCTTTAATAATTCTGTCGCATAAATCAAAGTACATTTTCTTATATTTTGATGCTTGTCGCGACTTTTTAGTTCTGCTCATTTCAATATTTGATTTTTGTTTAAGCAGATTATCTTTAACTTTTAAAATTATTTTTTTCTTTAAAGCTTTCTTTCTATAAATTCTTCTTCAAACAATAAGAGAAATAAAAATGATATAAAAAATAATTCCGACTGCTATTAAAACTCAAAAAATTGGATCCATAGTTAATTCTCCTTAATTTAGTTTTATTCAAGTGTTCAAAACTGCAGTTATATAAAATTAAATATATTTTTACCATTTCATATTCTAAAAAAAAAAAAAAAACAGAAGTAAAAAGTCAAAAATACTGAAATTATGTGAAAAATGATGAAAAAAATAAACAGATTTCACTCTGTCTATGTAAATTTAAAATAACTTAAATTATTTTTCTTGGTAGTTTGATCCACCTCTGATTTTACCTTTTGTGCTGTGGATTAACATTCTACCTTTGTTGTTTTTTGCTAATTCTTTAGCAAATTCGATTGCTTCTTTTTGTGTTTCAAAAGTTTTAATAGCTTTTACTCCACCTTGTCTGATAACTTTTCATCCATCGTTGTGTTGTGAAACGTGTCAAACAGCGTCTAATTCTTTAACTTCTTTTTCTTGAACTTCATTTACTTTTGCCATAATTATTCGTCAAGCTCATCAATTCTAGATTGATGTCTTCCTCCTTCAAATTGTGTAGTCATATATTCATTTAACATATCTTTAGCTTCTTCAAATGTTACTTGTCTTCCACCGAATACAAGAACATTTGCATTATTGTGCTGTTTTGCTAAGTGTGCATCTTCAACAGATGTAACTCTAGCTGCACGAATGTGTTTGTGTCTGTTAAGTGCATATGAAATACCTAAACCTGTACCACAAACTGCGATACCAAAATCAGGGTGTGCTTCATCTACATAGTTAGCTAATTCCTTACCTTTTGAAGCATATGACACTGAAACTGAATCTGTTTCAGGTCCTAAGTCTACAACATCAAACCCTTGTTCTTTTAAGTATGATGCTAATTCATCTTTTAATTTGTAACCTGCGTGATCACTTGCAAGTGCTACTACTTTTTTGCTCATTAGTCCTCCTTTTAAATTTTGAACATTAATTTATTGATAAATTAATTATACAAAGTTTTAAAAACTTTTGTATTTTCAATTTTGTGAAAACTTTAGTGGAAAAATTGTGCTTTAGTTCCTTTTTGACAAAAATTACTAAATATAATGAGATGAAGACACAAGTAGATCAAAGAGATTGCTCATTATATGTGCTAGATTATTTTCACGAGTTTTTCTACAAAGAAAATTTAGATATTAATAATCTAAAATTGCAAATTCAATATAGTGCAGCAGGTATAAGTTTAGAAAACATCAAGCTCCTTGCTTCAAAAGTAAATTTGGAGCTTAATGCTTATGAAATTAATTGTGAACAATTGTTTTTGTTAGAAAAGCAAGTTTTTCCTATTGCGACAGTTATCAAAAATAATACTTCGGACCATATGATTGTAATTAGGAAAATCAAGAACAATAAATTTTATATTTATGATCCGATTGATGGCGATGTTAAATTGAGTAAAAATGAATTTAAAACTAAATTCACTAACATTATTGTTGCATTTAGTAAAAACAAAAAACAAATTGATAATGAAGATGAAGAAAACAAGAAAAATATAAAACCAAATCCATTGATAAGTAACTCCTGAAGTTTAAAAATTTCATTATGGTCTAACTTCTCATTTTTATACTTATTTTGCTTACTCATAGAAATAAGCATCTATATTTCGTTTCCATTCTTGAATAAAGTTATCCTGAATAATATTGCTTTAAATAAAGATGATCAAATTCTTATGTTCTTAGGAATGATTTTTAGTGTGTTATTTTTAATAAATTTCACATTCAACTTACTAACCAGACAACTGATGTATAAAATAGCAACTAAATATAAAAGCGACTTAATTAATAATTTAATAAATGAATTGAAGTTTAAAAATAAGCAAGTGATTAATTTGCTAACTTTTTCAGATTTTAAAAACAGAATTATTGCACTTGATAATTTAAGTTTATTTAAATTATGTTTTCTTCCTGAATTAATCAGCACAGTTATTTCGATTGCTGTTTCATTTATTTTACTAATCAATATAAATTGAGTGTTGCTTTTAATAATTTTTTGTTATTCAGTAATTACATTGATTTTAAGTTTTATTAATAAAACTAATTTTGATAATAACTTCAATAAATTACTCAATAACTCGATTATGTTTGAAGATACCTTATTTAATATTTACAAATTAAATCAAACTTCACATAATGAAAATCTGCTTAATAATTTAAATCTTAAATCTACTTATGTTAATGAGAAATTGCATAGTGATTCAATTATTTTCAAGAATAAACAAAGCTTAATTAATTATTTAAGTTTATTTTTAGACTTTTTAGTTCCTTTATTAATTTTAATAATAGGAACTATTCAAATTTGAAATCAAAATTTAAGTGTTATCAATTTAATTTTCTTTTTAACCGGTGTTTCTTTATTCACTAAGCCAATTAAAAATATAATCCCATTAATAAATAGTTATAGTCAATATAAAAAGGATTTAGATTTGATTTCATTATTAAATTTTGAAGACTTAAAAATACCTAAAACTAGCTTACAGAACGAAAGAATAATTAAAATTCAACTTTCTAATATAAGTTATTCGTACAATTCATTAAAAGTTAATAAAGATTTAGAAATCAAGAAACTATTGATTGATTCGAGCATACATTTAGTCGGTAAAAATGGTTCAGGAAAAAGCACACTCTGTTCTATATTGAATGGCTCGTGTGAGAGCTTATCTGGAATTATTAAAGTTAATGATCAAAAGCTCAATCCATTCTTAGATGAAACATACAAACAAAGAGTGTTATACATTTCAAATCAGATGCTAAATTTAAAGATTAGAACACTAGAATACCTGTGTGTAACTGATATTAGTATTTTCAAGTCAATTTTAGAAAACAATAAATTAGATAAATTAATTGATGAATTAAACATTAATTTAAACTCATCACTGGATCAATTATCTAGTGGTCAGGTTCAATTTGTTAATTTGCTAAATATATTTTTAAATGACTATGATTTATTGATACTAGATGAAGCTTTTGCAAATATTGATAAATCAATGTTTGAAAAACTAAAACCTATTATTAAAAATAATTTGCAAAACAAATTAGTTGTAGAAATTTCACACAATAATAGATATATTTTCGATGATTCCAAGGAAGTAAATATTGAAAACTTATCTTAAAGAACATAAGTGAAATTTCTGCATATTACTTATATTATTTTTCATTTTCGCAGTGCTTATTTTAGTCTTATGTTCAACTAAAGTAAATGTATATAAACAAGTTTTAATAACTGCAGAAGGTGATGATTTATATTTATACAACTTCAACATTGATAATCAAAAACTAGATACCTGTTATGTTAGTTTTATTTATGATAATGAATTTTATAAATTCAATATCGATATTTCTAATCAAGATCACTCTGATGTTCTTATCAAAAGTGATGAACTGAAGTTATTTGTAAATGAAAATAACATTAGACAAATTCAAGTTAATCTACTAATTGATCAAACTTTATTTATCAAATATGTCTTGGGAAGTATATAAAAAAACTCCATTATAGAGTTTATTTATGATAAGTAATATTATTTCTAATTGTAAATGCTCTATAAATTTGCTCAACTAACATAACTCTAAATAATTGATGTGGAAAGGTCATTTTTGAGAAGTTAATTTTATTAGCAAACATTTCTTCATCAACTCCATTTGAACCACCAATTACAAAAGTTACATTATCAATATCTAAAAATGTTGATCCAAACTCTTCAGAGCTTAATTGTTTTCCTTGTAATGATAAGTAGATGACTTTTGAATTTTTAGGTATCTTTTCTAAAATCATTTCAGTTTCTTTTTTAATTTTTAACTGAATGTTATCTATCTTTTGTTCTTTAATTTCAATTAAATTAATCTTTGCGAAGAAGTTAATTTTCTTAACATAATCATCATATAAAACTTGAAAATATTTTGTTAATGAACCTACTGCAACTATATTTAGTTTCATTATTTGTTTTTTCTAGTTTCAATATGGAACATAAGCATCTGAATGTCAGCCGGGTTAATTCCACTAATTCTTGATGCTTGTCCGATTGTTAAAGGTCTAATTTTTTCAAGTTTTTGTTTAGCTTCTGTAGCTATGTTTTGAACTTTTGAATAATCTATATCTTTTGGTATTTTAAAGTCTTCTAATTTATTCATTTTTTGAGCATCAGATTTTTGTTTCTTAATGTAGCCCTCAAGTCTTACCATAATAGTTAATTCATTTTTGTAAGGGAAGTCGCCTAAAACATCAACCGGATCAACATCTGGTCTAGCTAAAACTCTTAACATTGAAACTCCATTTTCTACCCCAAGTTTTTTAGCTAATTCTGATTTAGATGATAAGTATGTGTTTTCTAATTCATTGATTTTTTCATCAATCATTTGGTATTTATTAATTATATTTTGGTAATCTGCATCAGAAACTAAACCAACTTCATTTCCATATTTCGCAAGTCTAATATCAGGGTTATCATTTCTTAATAATAAACGATATTCAGCTCTTGAAGTTAACATTCTGTAAGGTTCTTTAGTCCCTTTTGTAACTAAATCATCAACTAAAACACCAATGTAAGCATCGTGTCTTTTAAGAATCAATGGTTCTTTAGCTTCAAGTTTTCTTCCTACATTAATTCCAGCAATAAGACCTTGAGCTGCTGCTTCTTCATATCCACTTGTTCCATTAATTTGACCAGCTGTAAAAATGTTTTTGATAACTTTAGATTCTAATGTAGGTGTAATTTGCAATGGATTTAATGCATCATATTCAATTGCATATCCTCATTTTTGAACCTTCATATTTTCTAAGCCAGGAATTGTTCTTAACATTAAATCTTGAACTTCAACAGGCATTGATGTAGACATTCCGTTTACATAAATAATTGAACCATCAGCAGTTTCTGGTTCAAAGAAAACTTGATGTCTTTCTTTATCGGCAAATCTCATAACCTTATCTTCAACACTTGGACAGTATCTTGGACCGATCCCTTCGATAAGTCCTGAATACATAGCTGATTTATCAATGTTATTTCTAATAATTTCGTGCGTCTTCTCGTTTGTGTAAGTTAAATAACATGAAATTTGCTTATCAAGTTTAACATTTGAACGCGATGAGAAAGCTAAATAAGTATCATTAAGTTCTTCTTTTTCAACTTTTGAAAAATCGATTGAATCAGCATAAACTCTAGCAGGTGTTCCAGTTTTTAATCTTTGTAAATCAAAACCTAACTTAGCAAGCGATCGTGATAATTTTGGTGTTGTTTTTTGATTATCAGGTCCTGAAATTTTAATTTCATCACCTCTAAGAATTCTTGAGTTCATATACGTTCCTGTTGTGATAACTAAAACTTTAGCATCTAAGATTGAACCATCTTCCATTTTGATCGCTTTAAATTGGTTATTATCATCAACAAGAATATCCTCAGCAACTCCTTCAATTAAAGTTACATTTTTGTGATTTTGTAACGCTTCTAAAATAAGTGCTGAATATTTTTCTTTATCAATTTGAGCTCTCATAGCTCTAACTGCAGGACCTTTTGATTCATTAAGCATCTTAATTTGAATCATTGCTAAATCTGAAAAGTAACCTTGAACTCCACCAAGTGCATCAATTTCACGTGTAATAATTCCTTTAGCAGGTCCACCAATTGATGGGTTGCAAGGCATCATAGCAACTTTTGAAAGATCAAAAGTGATAAGAGCTACTTTGTGCCCCATATTCGCTAAAGCAAAAGTTGCTTCAACTCCAGCATGACCTCCACCTATAACTATTGCTTCAAATTCTTTTTTGTTCTCTAAAATACCTTTATTATTCATAGTTTCATAATTTTAATTTATTTTTTAATTTTTAAAAATCATAAAATTAGCTTATTTTATGGTCTAAATCCATGTTTTTCATTAAATATCTCAATTAAAATAACAAAATTAATTAAAAAATGAGCAGACTTTTAAATCTGCTCATCTAAATAATTTTAATTAATTAATCATCATACTCATCGACGATTTCTTCATCTGATTCACTTGGAAAATCATCTGGCTCGATGTTTCTTGTGAATTTACAGTTAGGGAAGTTTTTGCAAGCAATGAATGGTTGATTTTTCTTGTTATATCTTTTAACTAAGATACCATCATCTTCAGGACAAGTTGTATCCAATTGTTCTAACTTGAATGTGTAAGGTGTAATTTTACCTTGTGCATTATCAAATTCAACAAGGAAGTTATCTCAAAAATCTTGCATAACTTCATTTTTAGTGATTTCATCTTCAGCAATTTGGTCTAATTCTTCTTCAACGTGTGCTGTATAACTTTCATTAATAATATTAGGAAAAGCAGCGATTAAGTTTTGTAAGATAATTTCACCAAATTCAGTAGGATGTAATGCACCATTGTTCAATTCAACAAAACGTCTGTCTTTAACAATTTGCACTGTTGAAGCAAATGTTGATGGACGCCCAACTTTGATGTTATCAAGCGCTTCAATAAGTGTCCCATCATTATATCTTGGTGCTGGTTTTGTTTCATGATCACATAAGATAAACTCATCAACTTTAACTTCTTGATCAATTTCGTAATTTGGATCAACTTGTTCAGATTCTTTACCTGTTACAACATAGTAACCATTAAATTTAATTGTTGAATAAGAATTTTTAAATGTGTATTTATCATTTACATAAGTATATTGAACACTTGTTCTAATTGGTTGCTTAATTAAAGCTTGAAGTGTTGTATCATAGATTAATTTGTAAATTCTTACATCATTATCTTCCATTTTTGGATAGTGAATTTGAACTTGTTCAGGTGTTAATGAAACATCTGATGGTCTAATAGCCTCGTGGGCATCTTGATCTCCACTGAATCCTTTAATTTCATCAGCAATATAATCTTCACCTCACTTATTTTTGATAAATTTATGTGCATCATCAATAAACGATTGAGATAAACGTGTTGAATCTGTTCTCGGGTAAGTAATTAAACCGTTTTCGAAAAGTTTTTTAAGAATGTTCGTTGTTGAATTAGATGAAAATGGTGATTTTTTATATAAAACAGCTTGTTTGAATGGTTGAATTGCTCCAACTTTTCTATCAGAAACTTTTTTGTTAGTTACTTTTAAAACTTTAGGAGCTGACTCAAAGTATTCTTTGATTACATCAACTTCTGAACTGTAAATTCAGTTTTTTCTATCTGATTCATTAGCTTCATTGTGATATGCAGCTAAAACAGGATTCTTATTTAATTTAGCATCAAGAGTAAAGTATTTTTCAGGAATAAATGCTCTGATTTCTTTTTCTCTATCAACTATTAATTTAAGAGCAATTGATTGAACTCTTCCTGCTGTAGGTTGACCTGGTGTATTTTTGAATTTATATCTTAATAAATAAGATAATCTAAATCCAATAATTCTGTCAAGCATTCTACGACTCTTTTGAGCATTAACAAGAGCGTCATCAATAATTGTTGGATTATCTAAGGCTCTTAAAATAGCATCTTTAGTAATCTCATTATATTTAATACGTGAGTATTTTTCTGTGGGTATTTTTAAATAATCAACTAATTGGTACCCTATAGCTTCTCCTTCACGGTCAGGGTCAGTTGCTATATAAACGTGTTCTGCTTCATTTGTTGCTTTTTTAAGCTCGTTGATAATATTTTTCTTTGTATTATCAGCTGTATAAAGAGGTTCTCAAGTATCAAAATCGATACCTAACGAATAAAGACCAGAAATCTTCATTCTAAGGAAATGACCTACAGATGCAATAACACTGTATTCATCTCCAACATATTTTTGAATTGTCTTAACCTTTGTAGGTGACTCGACAATAATTAATTTTTTCTTCAAGGTTGTTGCACTCATATTGGAAAATATATACTTTTTTTAGAAAATCAAAAGCATTTAAATTATTCTGCTTATATTAATTATTAATATTTTAATAATTAGGAAATATAAAAATTTTTACATCACACAACAATAGAACAATCTTTTAAAACTTTAGATTTTTTATATGTTAAAATATACTAACTATGGAATTAACTATGTATAACTCTTTAATGCAAATTAAAAATAAGCATGATGAATTAGAAAAATCTTTACAAGATCAGGAAATAATTTCTGACATTAAAAAATACACAAAAATTAATAAAGAAATTAACTCAATTAAAGATATTGTTGAAGCATTTGATAAATACCTTGAAGCTGAAGCTAACTTAGCAAATGCAAAAGAAATGTTAGGTGAATCAGATGAAGAATTGGTCGCTCTTGCAAAAATGGAAATTAATGAAGCTGAAAAAACAATGGAAGCTTTATCTGAAGATCTTAAAATCTTAATTCTTCCAAAAGATGAAAACGATGAAAAAGACGTTATTGTTGAAATTCGTGGAGCAGCTGGTGGTGATGAAGCTAACATTTTTGCAGGTGACTTATATAGAATGTACACAAAATGAGCTTCACAAAATGATATGAAAACCACACTTTTAGATGCATCAGCATCTGAAGCTGGTGGATTTACTTTGGTTACATTTGCTGTAAAAGGTGACAGACCATATTCAAAACTTAAATTTGAATCAGGTGTTCACAGAGTTCAAAGAATTCCTGCAACCGAGACTAAAGGTAGAGTTCATACTTCAACAGCAACAGTTACAGTTATGCCTGAAATTGATGATGATATTCAAGTTGAAATTAAATCTGAAGATATCAGAATTGACGTTTACCGTTCATCAGGAAACGGTGGTCAATCAGTTAACACAACTGACTCAGCAGTTCGTATTACACACTTCCCGACTGGAATTGTTGTAACTTGTCAAGAAGGTAAAAACCAAATTCAAAACAGAGAAATCGCAATGAGAGTTCTTAAATCAAAACTTTACGACATTGAGTTGCAGAAAAAACAAGCAGAAGAATCAGGTTACAGAAAATTAGCTGGTTCTGGTGCTAGAAGTGAAAAAATCAGAACATATAACTATCCTCAAGATAGAGTTACAGACCATAGAATTTCATACTCTACAAGTTTACTTCCTGTTATGGAAGGAAAACTTAATCCTATTATTGATGCATTACTTACAGAAGAACAAAACGAAAAAATCAAAGAAGCTGGAATTTAATGCCTACAAGAGAAGATTTATTATTAGAAAAAAGAAGATATGGTTTAGAACAAACTGTATCTTCTTTTGAATTAGAACAACTTCAAAAAGGAATGCCAGTTCAAAAAATAATGGGTTATGTTGAATTAGCAGATGTAACTATTGATGTTTCTAAAAAGGTTTTAATCCCTAGATACGAAACAGAAGAACTAGTTATATTAGTTAATTCAGAAAATAAAAAACAAAATTTAGATGTTTTAGACTTATGTACTGGTTCAGGTTTTATTGCAATTGCTCTAAAAAAAGCAAATCCAACTTGAAATATAACTGCATCAGATATAGATTCTGAAGCGATTGAGCAAACTAAAATAAATGCACAAAAAAATGATGTTACAATTAACATCATTCAATCAGATATGTTTGAAAACATCAATCAAAAATTTGATTTAATTGTTTCGAATCCACCTTACATTCAGGAAACTGAAATATTAGATAAATCAGTCACTGATTGAGAACCACTTCACGCATTATATGCAAAAGATGATGGATTTTATTTTTATGATCTAATAATTAACAATGCAGAAAACTACTTAAAACCAGGTGGAAAAATCTATTTTGAAATCAATCCATTTCACATTAAATATTGAGAAAAATTACAAGAAAAATATAAAATTACTATACATAAAGATATGAGTTCTAAAAACAGGTTTGCTGTTATAGAATTTGACTAAAAGGAGAAAAAATGAAAAAAACAGTATTAATTGTTATTGATGGTTTAGGTTTAAGAGAACAAACACAAGGTAATGCATTTGCATTAGCTAACACACCAACATTTGATAACTTATTTACAAATTATCCAAATTCACTTATTCAAGCTTCAGGTCAATATGTAGGATTACCAGCAGGACAAATGGGAAACTCTGAAGTAGGACACTTAAACATTGGAGCTGGAACAGTTGTTTACACAGGGCTTTCATTAATTCAAAAAGCTCTTGATGATAATACATTTAAATCAAATGAAGCTTTTGTAACTGCATTTGATGATGTTAAGAAAAATAATTCAACATTACACTTAATGGGGCTTTTATCACCTGGTGGAGTTCACTCACTTGAAAACCACTTATTTGAATTAATTGAAGCAGCACACGAACACGGAGTTAAAAATGTTTCAGTTCACGTTTTTGGAGACGGTAGAGACGTTGCTCCTAAATCAATTATTCCTTCACTTGAAAAATTAGTTGCATTATGTGACAAATATGGATACCACATCGCATCTATTTCAGGAAGATTTTATGCAATGGATAGAGACTCAATGTTTGATAGAGTTGATAAAGCATACGATGCTATTTTAGGTTTATCAGATGTTAAATTTAACAATGTAATTGATTATGTAAACAAACAATATGCAGAAGGAATTACAGATGAATTCTTTGTACCTGCTATTAATCAAACACTTCCAAAAAGTGACTTTGTAAAAGATCACGATTCAATTATCTTCTTTAACTTCAGACCTGACAGAGCAAGACAATTAACACACTTATTTATTGGTTCACCATTATATCCAAACAAACCAGCTCATCCAGTTGTAATTAACAAATTTGTCTCAATGATGAAATATGAAGGAATTGACACAATTGTTGCATTCAAAGAAATGGAAATCAATATGCCAATTGGTAGAGTTTTAGAATTAGCTAACTTAAATCAATTAAGAATTGCTGAAACTCAAAAATATGCTCACGTTACATACTTTATGGATGGTGGAAACGATATTGAATTTAAAAATTCAAAACGTATTATGGTTGACTCACTTAAAGTTGAATCATATGCTGATGCACCAGAAATGTCTGCAGAAGGAATTACAGACGAATTATTAGCAAATGCATTAAATTATGATGTAACAATTATGAATTACGCAAACCCTGATATGGTTGGACACACAGGGAACTTAAAAGCAGCTATCAAAGCAGTTGAATTCTTAGATTCACAAATTAAAAGAGTTATTGAATGAGCTGAAGCGAATGATGTTACAGTATTCATCACAGCTGACCACGGAAACGCTGAAATCACAGAAGATGAAAATGGTAAACCAGCTACAAAACATACATCAAGTCCAGTTATGTTAATTTGTACAGATAAAAACGTTAAATTAAAAGATGGAAAATTAGCTAATGTTGCACCTACTGTTTTAGATTACATCAATATTTCTAAACCTAAAGAAATGGATGAAGAATCTTTATTAGTTAAATAATTAAATTAAAAAAGTTTAATTAACTACTCTATTGTTATGTCTATAATTAGATATACTCAGTAAGCTTAATAAAACTTTTACGCCTATATAACACACTTAAAAGTACATTTAGCACAAATCTTAAAGGTACTAAATGTACTTTTTATTTGATTAAATTAGTTAATTTTAGTGCTTAATCACAATAACAAAAACAGAAATAATTCATATAAAATTTACACACAAAAAATAGAATAACTATTTTGATAAATAAAAGCTAGACTAAAATAAAATAAAATACTTATAAAATAAAATTTTAATTTTATTTTAGTAATAAACAAAAAGAAAGGATGATTATGGCTGACAAAAATAGAAAAAGAAAATTCATTATTGGTCTAATACTTGGTGGTGTTGGTGCTGCAGCATTAATTGGTACTGGAGTTGGATTAGGATTAAGCAAAAAAGAAGCTCCCACTCCTGCTCAACCAGTTGACAAGCAACCTGCTAAAAATATTGTTGCTAATTTATCAAACTTAACTCAAGTAAAAAAAGATGCAATTTATAAACAAATTAATGATACTGCTGATAAAACTACAATTGATAATATTGTAAACAACTCAAGAGACTTAAATGAATTAGCTGCTAAATTAAATGAAGCTAACGAAAAGCAAAAATCTGAAGCATACACAAATGCATCAGCTGAGCAAAAACAAAAATTTAACGAAGCTAAAAAGGCTCTTGAAGATGCTATTGCTGCTAAAACTGATTTAACTACACCGGTTGAAAACAAACAAAGCTTAATTGATGCATTAAATGCTGCTAAAGAAAAATTAAGTTCATCTACTTCATCAGAACAACCTACTAACCCTGGAAATAGTGATGGTGGTGCAACAGGTGAAACAAACCATGGAGAAAATCCATCTAATCCAGATCAAGAAAATCCAAGTTCAGGTGAAAGTGGAGGAAGCAATGAAACCCCAAGTAACCCTAATGGAGATGAAGGTTCAACAGGTTATGAAGAACCAGCAACTGGAGAAGAAACCCCATCACAACCTACTACATCAGAAAGAATTCTAGAACCTGAATATCCACCAGTTGATATGTTAAGCGAAGAAGAAACAAACCGTTTAACTGAAAATGCTAAATTCACAATCACAAACCAAGGTTACTTCCCAGAAGAAGGTAAACCAGTTGTATTACAATTTGTCGCTGGAAATGAAGAATTAAAACCAGAACAATTCAAATGATATTCAAATGATAGTGAATTTAGTGTTACTGATAAAGGTACTTTAGAAGTATTTAATAACCAAATCGGTATTGATTCTAACTTCGAACTTGAAGTTATTGGAACATACAATGGTAAAAAATACGTTAAGAAACTTAATGTGGAAATGGTTCACAAAGTTAACCCATTACAAAATGTAAAATTAACTGCATCAAATGATGGATTATTAATAAATAACGCAGCTACAGTTACAGCAAGTAATGTTGATGGCGTAGATTGAGCTAACTCATCTTGATACAGATATACAACATTAATTGAAAATGAACATTCAACTACATTAAATGTAAACAGAGATGGAGACTATTCATTAGTAGTTAAAAATTCAGCTGGTGTAATGTGAAGATTAAAACCAGTTACTATTTCAGCATTACCACTTGCAAATAATACTCAACCATTCAGATCTTTACTTTCAAACAGATTAGACATTGTTTCATATACAGACAAAATCATTGATAGAAAAACCAGACCTTCAATCCAAAAACAAGTTTACGATACAAAATTAAACCAAATGTATTCAAGTTATGGATTCAGATACCCTGGATACGATTTTAACTACGAAAAAGATAACAGAAACTTTGCTGATCGTGCTTTCTTTGAAGTAAATGGTAAAAAACTTAGTATGGGTGAACTTGTTTACAACGAAAGAGTTGAAGGTGTTATTGGTGTAGATGGTTTCACAGGTGAAGGTGCACGTAAATATAGTGATGCAAACTTCATTAAAGAAGAAATCGCGAATAACCGTCTTAAAAAACACCCTGCTGCAGATAAATGATTCGAAAGAGTAGTTACAGATGAAACTCAAACAGTTACAAAAGAAATTTCAATCAACACATCGATGACAGGATACAACGTTATTGGTTTATATGCTCCAGCTGGAGAAGTTATTGAATTTGAAATTAGTGAAGACACATATAAAATTCTTAAAGAATTATATGGAACACCAAATGAAACTACAGGTATTTACAGTGAAGTTCCGTTTGATTTCTATGTAAACAAAAGCTACTGAGACAACTACCCAGCAGACAACACAGGGAAAATTTCTAACCGTTACCCATTTGTTCTATCAAGATTTAGATTTAGATTTAACGAAATTGACCCAGTCACAAGAAGAGTTAAACTTGGTTCACCATTTGGTGGAGCATTATCAATTAACGTTGGTGTAACTCTTAGAGATCAAAATGGTAACCCTGCTCCATTTGACGTTAAAGTTTATAATGCAGTTGAACAACTTCACTATGTTTATGGACAAACAACAAAAGCAGAATGAGATGCACAAATGGCCGCTGTTAAAGCAGGTACAATTAATGCACCTATTATGACAATTCAATCAAACTACACAGGTATAGCAATTCCTTATACATCATCAAGTGCTATTGCTCATGTTAAATTTGATGATATTATCTTCCCTGAAGAAAAAATGCACAAATGAGACAGTTTCTATGAAATGTCATACTTCTGATTCGACTACAACGCACCTAAGTTAGCACTTAACTACTGTGATGACGTTTGAGGAGGAGCTGGTGCTTGAGGTGGTGGATACAATCTTTGAGCTCCAATCGGATGAGCATCACCTTACTTAAAGGGAGCTTCTGACTTTGGATTTGATGATTGAGGAAACTACCACGAAATTAACCATAACTTTCAACCTCACCAAGATCCATTCAATGTAAGAGACCATGGATGAACAAACATTCCATCAGTAATTAACTTATCATTTATTAATGATAAAACAAGACTTCGTGGAATCACAAACCCATCAGGAGACTTTGATGTATACTGAGCTAGATTAGCTAACTCATATTCAATTAACCAAACAAAAGCTGACTGATACGCACTTTACTCAAATATGATTTACACATTAGGACCGGTTAACTTTATTGAATGAGTTAAATCATCAGGAAGAAATGGTTTATACGATAAGAAATTGAAGACAACTTGATACTTATCTAAATACTTCAAATTAAACTTCTACTACGCATTAAAACAATACGCAAGCACAATTGAATCATTACAACGATCAGTACCAACAGTTGATATTGCAAACGACCATAAACCAGAATTTGATGCAGCTATGGCTGAAGCTAATAAAGCTACAGCTGAATTTAAAAAAGTTCAAGCTGACTGAAAAGACTGAAGATTTGAGGGAAGTAAAGAAATTGATCCTAATGGTTACTATGGATATAATGATGCTGACAGACCTCGAAACTTAACAGAAATGGATAAACAATGAGCTCAAAAAGAAAGAGACGCCATTGCTAAATTAAAAGCAACTGGAGATAAAATCAATGAGCTTATGGCTAAATATCCAGATCAAGAAAACATCGAAAGAATGCTTGATATGTTCCAATGACCATCATTTGATTTTGTCGCTAACGTTTTTGCTTGTGGTCAATTCTTATACAACAGTGAGCTAGACAGATTTGAATATACTTCAGATACAGCTCCAGCTTACCAAATTCCAGCAGGACAAGACTTTACATTTGACTTTGCTAATGGAATTAACTCACTTAACTCTAACTTTAGAATTAAAGAACTTAAATTCCCAGCAAGAACAAAATTAGGTGGAAGTTTAGAATTTGATTCATCAGATCCTACAAGAATGAAAGTTATCTATAGAGCAAATCCAGATAAACTTGCAGAAATTGATGAATTTGATATGGAAGTTATTCCGGCTGACTTTGAAAACAAACCAAAAAGATATGTACCTGCTTACAGATACAAAATTAAACTTAGAAACGTAGTTAATCGTCCAATCTTAACAACTTACCAACTTACAGATGTTCAAGTTAACGGATTAAGAACAATTTCACAAATTATGAACTACGTTAAAACAAATAACATTCAACCAAAAGATACTTTTGTTGAAGACTTTGAACAAAGAAAACTTCAAAATCCATTCACAGGTAAAAAACAATTAGTTGAATCTAAGGCAAAATTCATCGCACCTGAAACAGGATCATATAATATTAAAGCTTACTTCTCTAACTGAGGATACATTAAGATTGGTGATGCATTCGAAGGTGAAATTAACTCATCAAATAATGCACTAAAAGAATTTGGTACAGTAACATTACAAAAAGGACAAGTTTACGACCTTACAATCGCTGCTTGAAATGATATTGCATACTCAAGAAGAACATTCTGATTGGAAAAAATCAATGATACAGGTTCAAATACAATCTACGAAATTAACAACTATGCATTAAGTCCAAATCTTCCAGAAGATTGATACGATACACCAAAAAAAATCCAAGAATTATTAACTGGTGAACAATGACAATACAAACCAAGATTTATGCCTACTGATACTAAGAGCGACCTTCAAATTACAAAATTCGCTGGTTCATCTCAAGTTACAAACCCTGTTGCATTAAGCATTAGAGGACCTTCAAATCGTTATATTAATGGTAATACAGACTATAAAGCAATTTACGATCAAATTTACAACACAAAAATTGAAACTTGACAAACAGATAAATTAGACTTTAATATCAAGTTCCAAAAACCTGCCACATTAAGCTTTATGGATATTATTGCTAAAGCTGACTTCCAAAAACAATACCGTCCAACTCATTACACAATCGAACTTAAGAGAACTGAAAAAGTTGAAGTATTCGAAGGTGAATTTATTGATATGCCGGTTGTGTTCAAAACATTAAACTTTGTAGTTGACCCTACAAAAGATACAGAAGGTCTTCCATTAACTAATAGATTAGACTTTGGTGCTATTTATGATGGAATTGAAGAAGTTCATATTACAACAATGAGAGAACCGATCAATGACGACGAAAAAACAAGAAAGCTTAAAGTTACAATCATTAGAGAAATTAAATTTGGTCTTGATACTCAAAACAAGAGAGTATTACCAATTAACAACTCTGAAATTCAATTCTATGGAACATCTTGAGAATTTTTAACAAACGAAAATGATCAAATCAACAACGCAATCAATGGTGTTTCAGCTAAAGTTTCAAAAGCTAACGAATACTTTGAATTTACATTCAACTCAGACGCTATTGACTTATTTGGAAAAACAGGGCCAAATATGTCATCATTTGACGTATACATCGATGATGAATTAGTTCTTGAAAATGTTTCAGCAGTTACAACTGAAGAAACATACAACCACTGTTTATTAACATTATTTACACCTGAAAAATATGACTTAACAAAAGATCACAAAATGAAGATTGTAAATAAAGAAAATAAACCATTATTCTTTAACTACATTTTAACCAAATAAGATGTAATCACATAATTTAGAAGATACCTTATGGTGTCTTCTTTTCATTTACTTTTTTTGACAAAAAATAAAAGAAAAAACCTTCACCACTAGAATGAAAGTTTAAATTTAAAAATTATTTATTTACGTTTTCTACGTTTTTTGTAGAAGACAAATCCAGAGATTGAACCAATTAATGCAAGTAGTCCTGATACACCACCTGCAATTGGACCAACTAAGTTTGAACCACTACTTGTGTTTTCTTTTTTATCTTCTTCTTTAGCAGATTCTTCAGGTTTAGTTTCTGGTTTAACTTTACCATTAAGGGCTTCTGTAGCTTTTTGAAGTACAACTAATTTTTCAGATAAATTAGGAATTTCTGTAGTAAAGTCTTCTTTTGCTTTAATTTCTTCAAAAGCAACTAATGCATTATCAAATGCATCTTTAAATTGTTTATCAGCTTGAATGTATTGCGTTGTTTCTTTCATCGCTTCAGCATTCTCAATAACATCAAATGCACTGTTAACTTCTTTTACATTATTTTTAATACCTTTAATTTTAGAAACTTGATTTAAGCTATTTACTGCTTTTTTAGCAACTTCTTTTTGAGTATCTGATAAGTTTGAAGCAGCTTCGATAGCAGTAAGCGCTTCTTCTTTAGCTGTTTTCAATCTATCAGCACCATTGAGAGCATCGTGAGTTAATTTTAATGTATCTAACTTGTTATCTAAGTTAGGATATAGTTCATCAAAGTCCAGTGTTGTTGTTAAGTCGTTTAAAGCAGTAACTGCATCATCAAATACATCTTGGTTTGAAGCTTGAGTGTATTTGATTTCTGATTCAATTCCTCTAGTAGATTCAACTTTAGCAATCGCTCCATCGATGCTTGAAGCATTTGAAACTACTTTATCAATTCCTGCTTTATCTGATTCAGCTTCTACTAATTTGATAGCTTTTTCTTTTTGAGTTTCTGATAATTTAGGTAATGAGTTAATTTTAGCTATAGCATCTTCTTTTTGAGTTTCAAGTAATTTTTCTTCAACATCAGCAATTGATGTTTTAGCTTCAACTTCATTTTTAGCAGCATCTTTTTGAACTGATGATAAGTTTTCAAGTCCCTCAATAGCTTTAATTACTTCACCTTTTGCAGCATCTAATCTATCTTTACCATTTAATGAACTCTTAGCTTCAGATACAGCTTGTAATTTAATATCTAATTGGTCAAACGGTGTTTCAAAGTCTGTGTAGCTTGATAATCTATCTAATGCAGTTATAGCATTATAAAAGTTTTCTTTAACATCATCTGATGCTTGTTTGTATTGAATTTCTTCTTTTATCACAATTTCATCATTAAGTGTTCCAATACCACTATTAACTTTTTCTACATTAGCAACAATTGCATCAATTTCATCTTTAGTTGCTTTTGAGTTAATTAAAGCTTTAACAGCTGGTTTTTGCACATCATCTGATAAGTTTGATAATGAGTCAATTTTATTTGATGCATCTTGTTTTTTAGCATTTAATAATTTATCAGCAACATTAGCAATAGTTGTTTGTTTTTCAACTTCAGTTTTTGCGTCTCTTTTCTCATCATCTGATAAGTTAGGTAATGCATCAATAGCAGATTTAGCAGCAGCTATTGCAGCATCTAAGTTTTGTTGACCATCAAGTGAGTTGATTGCATTTTTCAGTTCTTCTGATTTGTTTGTGATTTGGTCAATTAGATTTGTTCTAAAGTCCATAATTGACTCAACACCTGATAAGTTGTCAAACGCTGTTTGAGAAGCTTGTTTTTTATCTGCAGGTGTTGTTGATGCTTCTGTAAATTGTGGTTTTAATTTAACATCATTAAATCTTTGAACTTGTTCGATAGCAACATCAACATTTGTTGCATTTGTAACAATGTTTTTTGCTCTTTGAACTGTTGTAGCAGCATCGATTTGACTATTTGCTTCTCTAATTTGTTCTTCTAATAAGTGTGTTAATTTAGTCAATTCAGATTTTGCAGTTTGTCTTGCTGCTTTTAATTCGATTAAAGCATTATTAAGTTTTTCAGCATTGTTTTTAATATCTGCAACTTCTGAAATTGAGTTAGCTGAAGTTATGCTATTTGCAAAAGTATCTTTTTGTTCATTTGATAATTCACTTAAATTAGAAATGAAAATGTTAGCTTGTTCTTTTTCTTTTTTAAGTCTGTCTAATCCATTCAAGTCACCTTTTGAATTCTTAAGAGCTATAACATTTGCATCAAAGTTAGCAGGTAATGTTGAAAAATCAGTTTGCGATTTTAATGGTAATAAACTGTCCAATATAGTATCAAAGTTTGTTTTTCTAGAACCTTCAGCTTCAGTGTAGTTTATTTTTGATTTTTCATATTCAGCTTCTTTAATTTTTGGAAGTGCAGAATCAACTTTTGAATAGTTTCATTGAATTGCATCAATTTCAGTTTTTGTAGTTTTATTATTAATTAATTCAGCTGCTTTTTCTTTTTTGGTTTGTCCTAAGTTAGATAATGAATTAATTTTGTTGATTGCATTTTGTTTTTGAGCTTCAAGTAATTTTAAATTAACTAAATTAATTGTGTTAGCAGCATTGATTGCATCTTGTGCAACTTTTATTGGTTCTCCAGTTAAATTAGTTAATTTATTCAACTCATTTAATGCAGTTGTTCTTGCAGATGATAGTTCAGAATCACCATCAAGATCCTTGATAGCGTTTTTTAAGTTAACTGTTAATCTATCAATATTAGAAATTGTTCTTGTAAAGTCTGAATTTGATTTGATATTGTCTATTGCACTTTTAGCAGAATCAAATGTTTGTTTTTTATTCTTTGCAGCTTCTGTATATGCTGGTTGATTTAATTTCGAATCAGCAATTGAAAGTTGTTCTAATGCAGCATTTAATTTTGTAGCATTAGAAACAATTAAATTTACATCATTTACAGTTTGCGCATTACTAATAGAGGTTTTAGCAGCTGGTTTTTGAACATTGTCTGATAAGTAAGTTAACTTATCAATATTTTTATCAGCATCTGCTTTTGCAGTATCTAATCTTCTTTGACCATCTAAGTTGTTTTTTGCTATCTGCAAGTTCGGTATTGCAGTATCAATATTCTCAATTTCTCTATCAAATGTATTTGAATTTTTAACTGTATTAGCAACTATTTCTGCATTATCATAAGCTTTTTTAAGATCTGTCGATGCTTCTATATAGTTAATTGATGACTTTACAGAATCAAAATTCTTGAGTTGAGCATTAAAGTTGTTTAATTTAATTACATTTGAAACTATTGAATTCACCGCAACTCTATTTGCACATTGTTCAATTGAAGTTTTTGCACTTGATTCTTGTGTATCAGTTAAGTTAGATAAACTATCAATTGTTTGGTTAATAGCTTGATGTTCAAAATTATTTAATTGCTCAACTGCATTTTGCAATGCAGTTGCGTCTGCATAAGATCTTTTTTGGTTAAGTTCGGCAAATTTTTGATCAATAACGCTTTGCTCTAAATATTTAGATGACAAAATAGATTGTCTAATTGAATCTAAATTAGATTGTCCATTTAACATTGAAATAGCAGATTGCATACGTTGTTCAATATCATTAATTTTTATTTCTTGAATTTCTGAAAGTGTTAATTGCTCATTAATTTCAGTAATTAATTGATCAATTTTAGTTGCTCAACCACTATTATCAAGTAAGTAATTGATTTGTGTTTTTTGTTCTTCACATTTTTGTAATGCAGCTCTTAATCTTTCTCTATATAAGTTTTGGTGATATTGTTTTTTCAAGTCTTCAAGTGATTTAATAATTTTAGAGCATTTATCATAATGAGTTTGTAATCTGCTTTTTACATTCGCAAAATCAATAGTTGCATCATTATTAATTGTTTCTTTGATAATAACTTGAATAGATTGAATATTTTGGTTAAGTTCTGCTTTTTTATCTTGGTAGTTAATTTGTAAATTATCTAAATCTAAGTCAGTAACTTTTTGATTGAATAGTCCTAAATAATCCTGAAGATCATTCAAGATTGTTTTTAATCCAGCTAATTTATTTTTCTTCTTGATGTAAATGTTAAGAACATTTTGATATTCAGGTAATTTAGGAATTGTTGTAATTACATCTTGAAATGCTTGATAACTATCTTCTGATAATTTAGATTTGTCAGCAGTTGTTATAAAACTTAATTGAGAATTTCTAAATGGAACTGATGATTTAAATGTGTTTATATCCGTTTTAAGAGCTTCATAAGCATTTTTTAAGTTTGTGATTTTCTTTTGAACTTCAGTTTTATCTGAATCAAATAAGTCAGCTCATTCACCTCTTTGGTCAGTCATTGGTTGAATGATATATGAATTAGCTACACTTACAATTTCATTTTGAATATGAAATCTAATGAAATTTTGGTAAGTTGTATTAGCAAGAGTATCTGAATATGCCACATAACTTCTCCCTATGCTAAGAAGTTTATTTACATATTCTTGATTTCTAGAAACCGTAAGTGTTCCTTCAACATTTAAAATTCTTTTTGGAGTTGGATAGTAAATGTTTGTTGGAGTTTCTTTGTAGAAAACTAATTTGATTGAATCACCTAAAACAAATTTATTAGCTAACTGAATTCTTGTATTTGTATCAGTTATCTTTTTCTTTTCTAAAAGATTATTACCTTTGTAAACTTCAACAAAGTAATCTTTCATCGGTTGGTTTAATTCAATAATCGATGTATTGTCAACTAATTTAGTAACAGGAATCGCATTTAATTGTCTTCCTAAAATTCCACGTTTAATTACTCTTTGACTATACATATAGTTTTTACGCACTATAGCTAATGCAAGGGCATCTCCAGGGAAATCCATTGGCACAATTCCTAAATGTTCTCATTGATCTTCTTTTTGTTGAAGTTTTTTAACAAGTCATTTATTTAAAGCTTTGCTAGTTCATCAAGGTTGCTCACCATTAGATCTTGAAAGGAAGTTAGTCATTATGTCATTGTGAAAATCATTTAGATCTTGATACATGTTTGCCATAGACTCAAATGTTCTCATCTTTACATCTTCTGTTGAATCATATGTATCTTGTCAAATATTTCAGTTATTGCCGTGATCAATGAAAATTCCATAGTTATTATCTGAATAAACTTTGTGGTGAAAGTTATTTACAACAAAAACTTTACCTCTTAGTTCATTAAGTGTTGGGTTCAGATTATTATTACGAGAATCATTTTTGAAGAGAAAATCTTTGAATTTATAAAGATTATCGATTATTGAGTTTCTTCATTTTATACAATCTGTAGCAGATAAATTGCCAACATCTACATTTTCATCTTTTATACGTAAAATGATTGTTTCACTTGAGTGTGCAGTTAAGAATTTTTTACACTCATCTAACACATTTTGTAGATATAAGTTATTCGAATATGCTCCACCGTGATTAACTAAATTGTTTCTATCTAAACGAATATCAAAATAACGAATACCCATTTTCAATTGGGTAGGTAAATTTTTGTACTGTGTTCTAGCTCAAGCAGAACCGAAAAATCATTTAACACCTCTACCATCATACATACCACTATCGTGAGTTCCTGGTATAGAAAGCTCTGAAAGCAATTTATCCCCATCAACATCAGCCATTCAATCACTTAAATTCAATTGTGTTTGTGTATCATCTGAATAAGCTTTATTTTCATCTGTTCAAGAAACACTTTGTTGAACAATTCCTGAAATTGCAGTCAATGAAAGAATCGGAGCTGCTCCGAGAGTTAAACTTGTTATTAATTTCTTAATTCTTTTTTTCACAAATGTACCAACTAACTTAAAATTTGATTAATACTAATAAATTTATAAATAAATTTATTTTATTTTATCTGTCTATTTTAACAAATTCTAAACATTGTACACAATGTCTGATTGTTAAATTTCAAGATTTATTAGCTTATTTAAATTTGATTTACATTTTTTTACTTTTAAGTCTAGTAGACTATTATAAAAGTAAAAAAAATAAGATGCAATTGCATCTTATAAATATGATTTTTTGATTGGGAATTTTTTAGTTAATTCTAAAACTTCTTGTTTAAGTTCATTTAGTTTATCAATTCCATTTTCTGAACTTAACATTTCATAATTTCTAAGTGTGTAATCAATTATGTCGGCTAATTTATCTCATTCTGTGAAATCTCTACTTGTCATAGCAGCAGTTCCGATTCTGATACCACTTGCTACAAACGGTGAAAGTGTATCGAATGGAATTGTGTTTTTGTTTAATGTAATGTTGATTTTACCTAAGATTTCTTCAGCTTGTTTACCGCTAATGTTGTATGTTGATAAAACATCAATCATAAATAAGTGATTGTCTGTTCCACCTGAAATAATTTTTGCACCTTTGTTAATGAAGTTATTACAGAACTTAGTTGCATTTAATCTAATGTTTTTTGCATATTCTTTAAACATAGGTTGCATAGCTTCATAAAAGCTTACAGCTTTTCCAGCTATAGCGTGGAATAATGGCCCACCTTGGTATCCAGGGAATACTCATCTGTCGATTTTTTTAGCAATTTCTTCATCATTAGTCATAATTATTCCACCTCTACCTCCACGTAATGTTTTATGTGTTGTAGAAGTGATAATATCTGCATAACCAACTGGCGATGGGTGTTCTCCAGCAGCGACAAGTCCTGCAATGTGAGCTATATCAGCAAGTAATTTTGCACCACATTTATCAGCGATTTCTCTGAATTTAGCAAAGTCAATTGTTCTTGAGTAAGCTGAATAACCACAAATAATTAAGTGTGGTTTTTCTTTTAAAGCAAGTTCTAAAATTGCATCATAATCTAAAATTCCATCTTTACCTAAATCATATGAAACTGATTCATAGAAAATTCCACTAAAACTGATTTTGTACCCGTGTGTTAAGTGTCCACCTGAACTAAGTGAAAGCCCCATAATTTTTCCACCACTAGGTACAACTGATGCAATAGCAGCAGCATTTGCAACTGAACCTGAATAAGGTTGCACGTTAGCAAATTTAACACTAAAAATAGCTTTTAATCTATCAATAGCAGCTTGTTCAACTACGTCAACATTTTCACATCCACCATAATATCTTCTATTTGGGTAACCTTCACCATATTTGTTTGTTAAAACACTACCTTGAGCTTTAAGCACATCTTCTGAAACATAGTTTTCACTAGCGATTAATTCAATGTGATCTTCTTGTCTTTTTAGTTCATTGTTAATTGCATCTTGAACTAATTTATCTTTTAAACTAATATCTGAATACATAGGTCTCCTAGTTGTTAAAGTGTGAATCTATTTTCTCAATTTGCTCACTTGAACCTGTAATTCTAAGTGTTACATTGTGTGAATTTTCTTTTTTGTAATCATCAATTTGGTCAATGCCGAAACAATCTGAAACTGATTTAATTTGATTAATTTTATCTTGAATGTACTCACCATTTGCAAGTTCAAATGTAAGGTCAAGTGTTTTGTATGGTTCAGTATTAACTGATTGGAATTTTGTTGCTGCTTCGTTGTTTCTCATGTTTTTAATCAGATCTGTGAATAATTCTGCATAGAATGCATTTGTCTTATCAATTGATGGATGAATTTTACCTAATCAACCTAATTCAACTTGTGCACCTGTGTTTTCGTCAATATAAACAATTTTTGCAGATGCATTTGGATGAACTAAAGCATTGTCTTTTAAAGGGACAAATTCTAAATCTAATTTTACAAAATTAATAATATCTTGTTTCATTTCAAAGAATGATTTAGTTGTTGAAGCGAGACCTAAAACTTCATTAGAGTTCCCGATCATTCCTACTTCAAAAATGTTAATTGAGTTTAATTTACGTTTTTGATTGTAATCGACAACTTCTTGCAATGAAACAATAATTGAATTACGTACGTATTCTCTTTCTTTAGAAACGAATGTTAATAAAGGTCCAACAGTTTCTTTTAAGTCTAAAACTTTAAAGTCTGCTTTTTCTTTAGAAACAAGTGTAAATGTTCTAACTTCTGAATAACCCATTCCACTAATAATATTTTTTGTTCTATCTTTTGATTGTGTAATTAATGGAACGTTTTTAACAACTTCTTCTTTAAACTTGCTGTATGAATAGAATCTGAATAATTCTTCCATAACATCTTCAAATAAGTTAACATCATATCTATAGTTAGGAACTTTAACAGTGTCTACTTCAAAGATAAATCCTAATTTACTTAATTGATCTTTAGCTTTGTTAAATTCAACTAATTGATTGTCTAGTTTATTTGAGTAAACTTTTAATTTTTCATTATCAATTTTTATTTCTTTGTAGCTATCAAATTCAAATTCACCAATTGTATTTGAGACTTGTAAATCATTGCAGTATGATCTGATGAATTTAACTGCTAAACTTGCTAATTCGGGTGTAATTGTTCTTGCACCTTGTGCAGCTGAGTTTGAAATTAATTTAAGTTCTTTAGATGAATGTCTAACATCTGTAGACTTAAACACTCCAACTTCAAATAAATAATCATTTGTTTGCTCTGTAGCTTTCGTATCTTCTAGACCCATAGCACAAGCAACTGAAACAGGTTTATTGTTAGCAAAAATTGTTAAAACATTATTTAATTCAACTTCTTTATTTCCTAAAATAACTAATTTTCCTGAATAATAATCTGCACTTAAATTGTTTTCTAATTTTGCAGCATCATAAACGTGAGAAGGCACACCATAGTTAATTAATGTTAAGTTTGTTAAATTAACTGCTCAGTCAAATTTTGTATCGATACCGTGTTTTGCAAGTAACATTTTTTCATATAAAGTTGTTTCTTTTTTACCTTTAATTTCTGTAAATGATAAATGTTGTGCTTTGTTTTTATTAACTGTAAATTGTGTTGTAAATGAACTTGGTGTTTCTTTTAATACGCTTATAAAGTCAGTATCAAAATATGAAGCTAATTCTCTAGCTAAAACATAATATGAGTTCGCATCATTTCTGTTTGCTGTTACTGAAATTTCGATAAGTGTGTCATTAAGACCTAAAAGTTCCATTGCATCATCTTCAAGTGTAGCAAAATCGTTTGGTAAAACTAAAATTGAGTCAGTATATGATAAAAGTGAATTATCATATCCAATTTCAGATCATGCACCGAACATTCCTTGTGATAAAACTCCTTTAATTTCTTTGTCTGCGAAAACAAAATTTCCTTTTGATGCACCTGTTGGGAAGCAAATTGTAAGGTCACCTGGTTTTAAAATTCTATTATTTGTTTGAATTGTGTATTCACCTTGTTTTGTTAAAACTTTAACTACATCTAATTTGTCTGAATTAGGGTTAACTGAAACTTCTAAAACTTTTGCAAATACTAAACCTTTAACGTCAGAGAAAGGTGAAACTGATTCAACTTCTAAACCTAAGTTGTTCAATGCTTTTTCTACTTCTTTTGCATCTAACTTAATATTTGGTAAATATTTATTTAAATGTTTTAAAGATAAAATCATAAATTACTTTCCTCCTTTAGTTAAATCTCATTCGATTGGTTTTACATTATTTTGTTTAAGTTTTTTATTAATAGTTTTAAATAAGTGTGAATCTGCAAAACCTTTGTTGTAACTATATGGACTTGGGTGTGCAAGTTCAACTAAGTTTTTAGGATTAATTGCTATATCTTTAATGAATTGTTGTGCTTTTTTACCTAACGCAACTACAATAACATTAGGGTTTTGCACAACTACTTCCTCAACTACTTTGTGTGTGAAAGTTTCTCATCCTATTTTGAAGTGTGAAGCAGGCTTGCTTTGAGCAACTGTTAAAACTGTATTTAATAATAAAACACCTTGTTTAGCTCAAGAAACAAGTGAAGTTGTTTCTAATTTTGTTTTAGGATAATCTTTTTTAAGTTCCTTAAGAATATTATTTAGTGATGGAGCAAATTTGTCATCGTATGTTGAAAATGCTAATCCATCAGCTAAACCTAATGTGTGGTATGGATCTTGACCTAAGATAATAACTTTAGTTTCATTAACTTGGAAGAATTCAAATGGTTTAAATAAATCCATTTGGTGTGGAAAAACTTTAACTCCATTTGTTTCTTCTTCTTTTAATTTATCTAAAATTTTTGTAAAGTATGGTTTTTGACCTTCTGACTGTAATATTTTTAAAAAACTATCTTTCATTTTTAAATTGCTCCATTATTCTTAAATCATTTCTGTATAAATCTCTTATATCTGTAAAACCGTATTTAATCATTGTGATACGTTCAATTCCAATACCAGCTGCAAAACCGTTAAATGATGAATCAAAACCAGCCATTTCTAACACACTTGGATGAAGCATACCGGCACCTAAAATTTCAATTCATCTATTTTTGTAAAATACATCAACTTCAACACTTGGCTCAGTGAATGGGAAGTAACTTGGTCTTAATCTGATTTCAACGTTTTCTTCTAAAACATATGAAAGCAAATCTTTAAGAGTTCAAATTAAGTTAGAGAATGAAACTTTCCCAACTGTAACAAAGTCAATTTGAGTAAATTGGTGTGAGTGAGTTGCATCATCTTCATCATTTCTGTAAACTTTACCAATAGCAAAAGTTGAAAATTCCTTATTAGGATTTTCTTCAAGAACTTTTGCAGTAATACCTGTATTATGTGTTCTTAATAAAGTTTGTTCTGTAATGTAAAGTGAGTCATGCATTCCTCTAGCAGGGTGATCATCTGGAATATTTAAACGTTTAAAGTTATATTCATCAGATACAATTTCACCATCTTTACGTTCATAGTATCCGTGTTGGAAAAATCAATCTCTTAATCTTTCTTCAACAAGTGTGATTGGGTGTAATGCTCCAGGTTTTAAAACAGAAATTGTTACGTCAATAAATTCTGAATTAATTTTCTTTTCAATTTCAAGTTTTTGAATTCTTTCTTCAGCTAACTTAAAGAAATCTTCATATTCTTTTTTAAGAATTGTAATTTTTTGTCCGATTTCTTTCTTTTGTTCAACTGGGGCTGTTTTTAATTCTTGTTGAAGTTTGTAAATTTCTCCTTCGTTTGAAAATACACTTGCTTTTGCTAATTTAAGATCTTCTAATGAATTAATGTTTTCTAATTTTAAATTCATCTAATCCTCCTTAATTGCTTCCTTGATTTTTTGTCAATATTTTTTGTATTTTTGTTCGTTTTCATTTAATCCAGCAAAATAAAATTCTGCTTTAGATAATTCTTTTGGTAAATATTGCTGATTGACATAATTGTTTCAGTAGTTATGTGGATATTTGTAATCAACTCCATCACCTAATTTAACCGCTGATGCATAATGTGAATCTCTTAAATGTTTTGGTATTTGATAAATTTGTCCTGAATCTAAGATTTCCTCTGTGTTTTCGATTGCAATGTATGTTGAGTTACTTTTTGGTGCCAGTGCAATATCAATAATTGCAAAAGCAATTGGTAATTTTCCTTCAGGCATTCCAAGTCGCTCAAAAGCTTCAATTGCATTTAGCACTCTTAAACTTACATTCGGTGAAGCGTGACCAATATCTTCATATGATGCACAAATCATTCTCCTGAATAATCCATCAACATCTCCACTTTTTAAAATCAACATCCCATAATACAGTGCAGCATTTACATCTGAACCTCTAAGAGATTTATGAAATGCAGATAAATTGTTGTAATGTGCACTTGAATTTAAGTCACTGTAGAAGTTAATATTTGGAATAACTTGTTTCAGTTGCTCTTTAGTAATTTCTACACCTGGATCAGAACATAAAATGAGCATATGTAAATTGTTAATACTTAATCTTAAGTCTCCTGAAGAAAATCTAGCTAAGTTTTTTAGAACATCCATACTAATTAAATAGTTAGGAAAACTTTCCTTAACAATTTGATTAAGTTTCTCTGCGATTTCATCTTCTGAAATCTTAAAAAACTGCACAATTTGCATTCTACTTCTTAGAGCAGGTACAACTTTAAAGTAAGGGTTTTCTGTTGTAGTTGCATAAACAATAATCTTGTCAAATTCTAGATAAGATAACAAAATGTCTTGCTTATCTTTATTTAATCTATGTATTTCATCGATGATGATTACATCATTATTTTTCAAAATATTAATTAATTTATCTTTATTATCAACTGATGCGTTAAACAAATCATACTTAAGACCTAATTGGTTAGCCAAAATCATTGCACTTGTTGTCTTACCAGTTCCTGATTCACCAAAGAAAATAAAACTTGTTGTTATTTTGTTTGCAATAACTTTTTCAAGTAATTTAACAACGTGCTTTTGTCCAACAATGTCTTCCAATTTAGTTGGTCTAATTAAATTTGCTAGATTTTTATTGTTCATAACACCCTTTTAGTTAATTAATAAAATAAATTTTATTAATTATACATTTTTATTTTTTTAAAGATTGCACTTTGTTGTTTAGTTTATAGTAATAAAAGTTTAAAGTAGCAAAACTTTTAAAGCTTGCACACTATTATAAAAATAAAAATAACTGCTTTATAGCAGTTAAATTTAGTCAATTACATATTGTGATATGGTACATTAGTTTTAACAAAAATGAATTTATGATTTGGAAGCATTTCTTGAAGTTGTTCATACATATCAAGCGCAAATACTTCTTCATCTAAGTGTGGAACTTCTAAAATGTTTGCGTTTGTTTGGTCAAATACGATTCAGTCACTTCATCTAAAGTCACTTGAAATGATTAAGTCACATTTTGTAGCTAAATCATTAATTTGTCCAATGTATCCACTTCCACTTAAGATTGCAACTGTTTTGAATTTTTTATCGTAGTTTTCAGGTGCAACATTAGTTCTAAATGAGTGCAATCCTAATCTTTTTTCTAATAATTCTTTAATTTGGTTTAATGATAAATTAGCATCAACAACTGATGAGAATTTTTGTGTTAATTCTTCATTTTGTTTCGCTTCTATACCCATGTATCTTGCAATTTGGTATGAAGTACCTTTTGGATCACAGTCATAATTTGTGTGCATTGAGAATGCTGTAATTTGGTGTTTTCTAAGTAAATTTAAGATTTCTCTTTTGTATGGTGCTTTGTAATCTTCGTCAATTCATCTTCTTTCGAATTTGAATGGGTGGTGTGTTAAGATAACGTTGCAATCATTGTCAATTGCTTCTTGAAGCACTTCTTTTGTAAGGTCGATTGCTAAAACTGCACCTTTGAATTTTTTAGCTTGAACTGTTTTAACTGAGTACCCTGATGGATCTCAAATTTCTTTGTTTTTTAATGGGTACATTTTGTTTAATAATTCAATAAAATCTTTAATTTTTAAACTTTTTTCTCTCATAATATCAATTTTCCTAATTTTGTTTAATTGTTGTTTTTAGTTTCTAATAAAGTCTTTTAAGTTTTTACCGTGTTTTGGATCTGATTTAAGTTTACGTAAGATTTTATTTTCAATTTGTCTTACACGTTCTTTAGAAACTCCTCCACGGTCTAGTGCTAATTCTTCTAATGAGTGCACTCTGTATTTATTTCCATTTTCATCAACACCGATACCAAAACGTTTACAAATAAGTTTTTTATCTTCTGGATCAAGGTTGTTAACCATATCTAATAAGATTTCTTCTAATTCTTCTTGTGAAGCATAATCAACCGGTGAAACAATGTTGTCATCTTTAACAAAGTCACTGAATGATGAATCGTTTTCTTTACCGACTTGTTTATCTAATGAAATAGGGTCGATATTAATTTTTCTAATGTATCTAACTTTAGCAGCATCATATCCATTTTGGTATCTTTCTGCAATTTCCTCATCAGATGGTTCTCTTCCTAATTCTTGTTGTAATTCACGTTCAATTTTTGAAATTTTGTTAATTGTTTCTACCATATGAACAGGCACACGAATTGTTCTAGCTTGGTCAGCTACAGCTCTTGTGATAGCTTGTCTAATTCATCAAGTAGCATATGTTGAGAATTTAAACCCTTTGTTAACGTCATATTTTTGAACAGCTTTTAAGATACCTGAGTTACCTTCAGAAATTAAGTCAATAAATGTAAGTCCTCTGTTTTTGTATTTTTTAGCATTGTTAATAACTAAACGTAAGTTTCTTTGGATGAGTTTATCTCTTGCTCTTTTTCCTCTGAAACCACCTTTTTCCATTAATTTAGCTAAGTGTTTTTCTTCTTCTAAAGTTAATAATTCTCCATATTTACCGATTCAACGCATATATCATTTAACAATGTCATTTGTTTCAGTAAGTTTGTTTGATAAGTTGTATTTAATTTTTGTATCGTCAACTAATTCGATTGGTTCATCATAAGTTTCAAAAACTAAATCCATATCATCAAAACCTGAATCAATCCCTGCATCATCAAAGAATTCATCACTTAATCTTTCAACTTCATGTTCTTTTTCTTCATCTTCCTCTTCTTCTTCATCAGCTTCTATTTCTTCATCTGGAATTGTATAGTAATCTTCGTTTTCGTCTTCTTCATAATACTCATCATCATCCATATCATCAGAATCAAAGCCACCGTCAAAGTCAGGTTCCTGATCATCAAGGTCAGTTAATTTTTCAAAATCATAGTCATCTAAACTTTTTTCTTTTGCTTTCTTAGATTTTTTTGATTTTGCTGGCGCTACATCTTCAAAATCAGCTTCTGTATAGTCATCATTGTCACCAAAGTCAACATCATCAATAATAATATTGTTATCTTTCAATTCTGACATAAAATCATCAATAGTGTCTTCATCAATAGATAAACCTTTTGAGCTTAAAATATCAAAGACTTCTTCTTGAGTTAAGTAATCTTTGTGGTGCTTTTTAAGCTCTCTCTTCATATAATTAATAATCTCTTCAAATTTATACATAAATTATCTTCCTCTCTTCTTATCAGGTTTATTTAAGTTAAGTTTTTTCAAGTTATTTATTGTGTCAACAAGATATGGTGGCAATGGATCTCCCTTAGGTAAATCTGCAATTGTTTGTTGTATAAATGGTTCTTGTTCTACTATATACGAATTAAACGAAAGCATACTTGTCTCTGTAAAGAAAGTTGTTTCTTCATATAACTCGTGTAAATAATTTTCAATAATTTCTGAATTAACTTCAGCTTCAGTCATTCCACAATTTTTAAGTAAATATTGCTTGAATATGTCTAAATAATTTTCATTTAAATATTGTGCGGTGTTTTTCGTGACTTCTTTGTATAGTTTGCCAATTTGAGTTGGGTAGCTAAAAACAGCGGCAATATGTTGAGTTTGTTTTAAGATATCCAAAATATGAGGGTTCATCATAGCTTGAGTTAAGATTTTCAATCTATTTTGAATACCTAAAGTAGTGAGCTTGCTGTAAAAATCTTTTTCATCAAACCTAACATTGTTAAGTGCTTGAACAAACCCATCATATGGATCAATAGGTGCATAGGGGTCACTTGCAACAAATTCATCATACTTGACTTGTTCTTGAATTTGTCTTTTAGGAACAATTTTTAGTTCGTAGTTAAATTCTCTTTGTAATTGTGATTTTAAATATTGTTGTTCTTTTTCGCTAAATAAATCAAGGTATTTATTAAGTTCAACGATAAACAAGTTAAAGTGATTAAAATCATAATTATCACTGCTGATTTGATGTTTTATTTTTAAACGATCGTAAAGAAAGTCAATAGCAGATATTTGTAAATTGTTAATCAAGTCAACTAAAGTTTGTGCACCGTATTCATTTAAAATTTCGTCAGGGTCTTTTGAATAAGTGTTATTAATAATAGAAACATCAAAATTGTGTTCTAATAATCTACTTAAACTTCTAAATGTTGCCTCAATTCCTGCTTTATCATTATCAAGGAACATTAAAACTTTTGTGTTTTTAATAAGTCCTAAATGTTCTTTAGTAAGAGCAGTCCCCATAATTGCAACTACGTTTTCAATTCCTGCTTTATAACAAGCGATAACATCCATATAACCTTCAACAATTACAACTTGTTTTTTAGTTCTAATTGAATCTTTAGCATTATGGTAGTTATATAAAATTCTCGATTTGTTGAATGCGACAGTTTCTGGAGAGTTAATGTATTTAGGCGAATTAGGATCATTGTTATTTAGTTTTCTTCCACTAAATCCAACAATGTGTCCGTGTTCGTTGGCAATACCAAAAGTTACTCTATCCCAGAATAACTCGTGCATGTCTGCATTAACTAATCCTGCTTGTTGCATTTGATGTGTTGAATAATTTAAATTAGTTAAATAATTAACCAAAACATTTTTAGGTGCATAACCAATGTTGAATTTTTCTCTAATTTGATTGTCAATTTTACGTTTAGCTAAATATTCTTTAGCAGCTTGATTGGTTAAATATTGAACTTTGTAAAATGAGTTAACAATGTCTAAAACATCAGTTATTTCAATTGCTTCTTGAGAATAATTTATTGTTTCAGTTTGCTTATATTGTTCAAAATCAAGTTCAATATTTGCTCTTTTAGCCAAATATTCTAATGTGTCTACATAAGAAATGCTTTTGTATCTTTTCACAAACTCAATTACGTCACCAGCAGTTTCACAAACAAAGCATTTGAAAATTTGCTTAGCTTGAACAACACTTAAACTAGGTTTAGTGTCTTGGTGAAAAGGACATAGTCCAACATAACTATTTCCCTTTTTGTGTAATTGAATAAATTCAGAAATAACATCAACAATATCATTTGCATGTTTAATTTGATTTGTTATTTCAGAAGTTAATCTTGCTGACATTATTTCCTCCTTTGAATTAATTTAGTTAGTTTTATTTTTGAATAAATGAAATTACTTGGTCAATTGATACTCTGACTTGTTCCATAGTATCTCTGTTTCTTAAAGTAACCGCATTATCCTCTAATGTGTCATAGTCAATTGTTAAACATCAAGGTGTTCCAATTGCGTCTTGACGACGATATCTTTTTCCAATTGAACCAGCTTCATCATAAGTTACTGAAATTCCAGCAGCAACTAAATTGTTGAAAATTTCTTTTGATTTTTCATTTAACTTTTTAACAAGCGGCATAACAGCAACTTTGTAAGGTGCAATTTCGTAAGGGAAACGTAAAACAATTCTTGAATCATTATTTTCTAATTCTTCTACATCATAAGCACTTGTAATTACAGCTAACATTAAACGATCTAATCCGATGCTTGGTTCAATAACATAAGGAATAACTTTTGTATTAGTTTCAGGATCTAAGTAATCAAGTGATTCTCCTGTTGCATTCATATGAGACTTAAGATCGTAATCTGTTCTGTTAGCAACCCCAAGTAATTCACCTCAACCAAAAGCAAAATTAAATTCAATATCGCTTGTTCCTGTCGAATAGTGAGCTAACTCTTCTGGATCGTGAGCTCTAACTCTGATTAAGTCTTTTGAAATTCCTAATTGTTGTACAAAGTTATAAGCTTTGTTTACATAGTAGTCAAATCATTGTTGTGCTTCTTCAGGTTTTGTGAAGAATTCAAGTTCCATTTGTTCGAATTCCCTTGTTCTGAAAATGAAGTTCCCTGGCGTAACTTCATTTCTAAAGCTTTTTCCAACTTGTGCTACACCAAATGGTAATTTAGCTCTCATTGTTCTTTGAACGTTTTTGAAGTTAATAAAAATACCTTGTGCTGTTTCAGGTCTTAAGTAAACTTTTGATTTAGCACCCTCAACAACTCCTTGTGAAGTTTCGAACATTAAGTTAAATTTCTTAATGTCTGATCAATCTGTTTTATCTCCTTCATATTCTTTGATGTGCTCTTTTACAAAAACAACCATTTCATCAAAACTCATTTTTTCAGGAATTAAATCAGGATTTACTTCTTGAATTAATTTGTCTGCTCTATATCTTTTTCCATTAACTTTGTTTTCGATTAAAGGGTCAGAGAAGTTAGAAACGTGACCACTTGTTACTCAAACTTGTGGGTTCATTAAAATTTTTGAGTCAATTAAGTAATTGTTAGTTTCTTTGATAACAAATTCACGTTTTCAAGCTTGCTCAATGTTATCTTTTAAAAGTGAACCAAGCGGTCCATAATCTCAAGTATTTGACAATCCTCCATAAATTTCACTTCCTTGAAAAACAAATCCAGAGTTCTTCAAGTGATTAACAATATCATTCATTTTATTTTCTCTATTATTTAGCATAATTGTAATTTTATCACTAAACGCTTAATAAAAAATTTATTTTTTATTATCATAATTTGATGAAAACAAAAGAAAAAAGCAAAAATTTTTGAATTTTGTTACACATTTGATTTTTACACTTTGCTATTAATTTCAAAATATGTTTATCCCTTACACACTATGGAAAACATCAAAAAAATAGCTATTTTTTCTTAATTTTTGTGAAAAAAAAGCAAAAAAATACCGTTTTTTCCTAAATTATAGGGATAGAAGTAGACAAATATATCATCATTATTTATAAAAAGCATTTATAATTAAGAGGAACGAAAGTTTATTTTATATAACGTTATACAAAATTACTTATTTAAACAAAGGAGATATATGAAACGTTTACAATGTTTATATAGACCTAACAAGGATAAAAACTACCCTTGAGCTCTTAAACACCCAAAAGTTGAAAGTCCTTTAGCTCTATTCAAAACTCGTAAAGACGCTATGACCTGATTCTTATCATTAGGTTACGAGTGTGCAACTTGATTCCAAACAGATAAAAAAATCTGAGGAGGAATCGTTATCGAATTTAATGATAAAGATTCAAAAGGAAATATCATTCCTGAATTCGAACTTAACGTTGATAAATTCGACGGTGGTTTAGATTACGAAGAAACAGTAGAAGAATTAGCTATTGATCGAAAATCAATGAAACGTGATGACAAAGCAGCTAAAAGAAACTTCAAAGAAGTAGTTGATTTCAAAATCATTAAAGATCACGAAACATACTTCCCAGCTGATGATGATTACGTTTACGAAAGAAAAAAATCTGCTAAAGACTTAGAAATTGAAAAATTACAAAGTGAATTAAGCAGAAAAGAACAATTAGAAAAAGAAGTTAACGAACTTCAAGAAAAATTAGCTAACTCAGTTACAAAAGAAGTTTTAGTTGAAAAATTTGTAGAAAAAGAAGTTGAAGTTTTACCAGTGTGTGAAGATAAAATTACAGAATATGCATACATTAGAGACTTAATGATTTCTGAACAAATCAAAGTATTAGCAATCTACGCTAGAAAACTTCGTTTAACAGCTGCTTCATTACCAGAAACATTAACATCAATAGAAGACATCAAACGTATTGAAACAAACTTTGAAAATGTTTTAAAAGCTGCTAAAGCTCTTAAAAAAGATGTTAAAGGAAATGAAGAATACAAAGAATTATTAGCTGCTATTGTTGCTACTATTTCTAAAGCAATGAAAGAATTTGCTGACAAAGTTAAAGGAAGCGAAGAAATTGAATTCAATGCTGAAACAGAAGTTTACTCAGTATGTGAATTAGTCGGAAACATTACTTTAGCACAAAAAACTTCATACGTATTATTCAACAACTTACACGTTGGATTTGTTAAAAAAGACAACTACGACTACTCAATCTTCTTAGGTGAAGAAGCTCAAAGACAACACTTCTTAGTATTTGAATCTGTATTATCAGATGGTGTTGTTTCAGGTGAAGGTCAAGTTGTTACAACACGTTCAAGAGCTAGTCTTTTAGCAATTTTCTTAATTGTTTTAGGATACTCAATCTTAATCGTGTTAACAATCTTATTAGGATTAGGATACATCATTTAGTTTTAATCCAATGCGCAAGGCTTAAACGCCTTGTTTTTTTATTCTCTGAATGTGTTAAAATTTATATAAATATAAATTTAAGACAAGAAGGTGTAAGATGAGACTATCATTAATTTCATTAAAAAATAACTCAGTTGAAAAAGTAAGGGAATACTTAGAAAGATTAAAAGATCAAAGTGCACAGAACTTTGAAGTCATTCTTTGTTTAACAGAAAACTCAAAAGCAATTTTCAAAGTTGCTAAAGATTACTACCAATTTTTCGGTAACAGACTTATTATGATTTTCAACACAAAAAGCACTTCATATCAACACAATTTAATTAGTGCATTTAGAGTTGCAAAAGGTGAATTTATTACTGTTTTAAATTCAGATTCAACATTTAGAGATAGTTATGTTGAAAACATTTTAGAACAAGCACAACGTTGAAATGTTGATGTTTTAGAATTCAAACCAAAACTAATAGGTTCAGTTAGATTCAAACCAAAAGAAAGAGCTGAAATGAGCCAAATGTTTGATTTAACTAAAAATTCATTACCATTAGCGTATAGTTTCCCTTTCATCTTCAACAAAGTTTTCAAGAAATCATTAATTAAAAAATTCATTAAATATAGACCTCAAATTTCAAACGATTCAATTATGTGTATTGAAGTTACATACAGTCTTTTGATGAACGCTAAAAAATATAAATACCTTGACTATAAGGTTAAAAGAGATTTTATTTCATCAGATATTTGATTGAACACACAAAATTATGTTAAATCATTTGACATAATTAAACAAATAGCAAAGAATCAAAATTTAAAGATTAATGAAGAATTAGAATACGCAAAATACTACTTCTTAAAATTACTTCTTTCAGGTTTTTTAAAAGCAAACTACTTCTTCTATAAATTATTCAATGTTCAAGATGATGAAGTTAGCGAAAAACGTAGTTCATTCCTAAATGATAAGCACGCTGAAATAATTAAGAAAATCGAAGATACACCAGATTTTAAAACATTTTTAACAACCAACTATTATGTTCTACTTGATAATGATGAAACTAAATTACTAAAAACTAAATTTTCTAAATTAAAAGCAGATAAATTATTAAAAGGCCTTGAATAATTAACTTTCCATATGAGCTTTCTCATATGGTTTTTTAATGCAAAAAGTCAAAAATGCACCATAAAATTACTAAAAATTTTATTTATCAATAGATGTGCTAAAATTTATATATATTAAAAATATATATAAAGGAGAATTTACAATTCAAATTGTAATCAAGCACAAATGTATAAAAATGCATCTTTTTTCAAGAGGTTTTTTTCAAATGTCTTCGACAACTTTTTGTTTATAGCATTTTCTACAGTTATCTTCTTGATAATGCTAGATCACGCTAATCAGACATTGACTCACAGAATTGTTTCTGTTGTCTTAGTTTGCTTTTGAATGAATGTTTATTTCTTGATTTTACCTTTATCACTAAAAGGCAAAACACTTGGAATGAAACTATTTAAACTCAAACTCATAGATACAAATTCAAAGCAGTTTAGTTATAAACTCATTTTCAAAAGAAACATAATAGGAATATTTATGTTGCAAGTTATCTTCTTACTTACAATTATTCCAATGTGTCTTCAAAAAGAAATGACAATCAAGGAATTTGAAAAAACAAATGAATTTAAATCATCCAGTGCATTCATATCTGCACTAATGACTGCATGATTAGCAATTCAAACAATAGGTTACACAATGTTAATTTTTTACAAGAAAAAACTAACATTACTTGACTTAATGTTTAATACAAGAATTGTTGAAGATAAGCAAATACAACAAGTGCTTGAAGAAGAAATTGTGCTTTTACCTTTCTATAATAAAGGACGTAAATATCGTTACGTTAATAAGGAGGAGAATTTATGGGATTAATTAAACCTGATTTATTAAGTGATTTAAACGAACAGCAACGTGAAGCTGTTGAATATTTTGACTCACCTTTAAGAATTATCGCAGGTGCTGGTTCAGGTAAAACTAGAGTTCTTACAAGAAAAATAGCTTACTTAATTAATGACTTAGGTGTAAGCTACAAAAACATTTTAGCTTTAACATTTACAAATAAAGCTGCAAATGAAATGAAAGAACGTGTTTTACAATATTGTTCAAAATCAGTTGATAGCGATCAACTTAAAATCTCAACATTCCACTCATTTTGTGCAAAATTATTAAGAAGAAAAAGTAAATTAATTGGATTTAGAGAAAACTTTATTATCGTAGATGACCCTGACAAAATCCAAATACTTCAAGGTATTTATGAAAAAAGAGGAATCACGTCTCACGATATTAGTTATAAAACAATGATTGAGTACATTTCTTGAGCTAAAAACTTCCAAATTCAATCAGGGCCTGAATTAGCAAAAATGCTAAACAAGTCACCTCAACACATCCTTGCAGTTGTATATCAAGATTACTTAAACGAATTAACTTCAAAAGGTGCTGTTGACTTTGATGACTTAATCATCTTTACAAAACTTTTATTCGACACACATCCTGAAGTAGTTGAAGAACTTAAGAAATTATTTGAATATATGCTTGTTGATGAGTTTCAAGATACATCAAAACTTCAATATGAAGTTATTAAACAAATCATTGGTTCAAATACACACTTTACAATTGTTGGAGACCCTGACCAAACAATCTACAACTGACGTGGTGCTGATGTTAACTTAATCTTAGACTTTGATAAAGATTTCGAAAACGTTAAAACAATCGTGCTTGATACAAATTACAGATCAAGTAAGAAAATCTTAGATGCAGCTAACAATCTTATTATTCATAACTCAAACCGTGTTCATAAAAATTTAATTACAGAAAACGAAGAAGGTTTAGAAATTGAGTACTACCACGGATTCAATTCAGAAGCTGAAGCTAGATGAGTAGTTCAAAAAATTAATGAACTTAAAAAACAAAAACAACAATTAAAATCAATTGCAATCTTATATCGTGCAAACTACTTATCAAGACCAATTGAAGATGCACTTATTGCAGAAAACATTAACTACAAAATCTTTAATGGAATTAAATTCTTCCAACGTGCTGAAGTTAAAGATGCACTTGCATTCTTGAAAGTTTTAGCAAACCCTAATGATGATATTTCATTTGAACGTGTTATTAATGTTCCTAATAGAGGAATTGGTCCTGCTACTCTTAAAAAACTTAAAGACCACGCAGAAAACATTCACGATAGTTTATTCAACATAATGATTAAAGATATTAAAATTCTACCTATCTCAAAAGAATTAATTGTTAAATCAGTCTTCCCATTCTTATCAACTATTCGTAAATACCAAAAAGCTTTATTAACAAATAAAATAAGCTTAACTTTGAATAAATTCCTTGAAGAAATCAAATACTATGAACACATCGAAATGAATAAAAACCTTAGAGGGTCAGCTATTGATAACGTTAAGGAATTAATTAACTCAATTCAAAACTGAGAAAGCAACAATCCAGATAAGTCTGCTATTGACTACTTAAACGAAGTTGGCCTAACATCAATTGAAGATGAATATGATAACCTTTCTAACTACGTTTCACTTATGACAATTCACTCTGCTAAAGGATTAGAATTTGATAACGTTTTTGTTATCGGTATGTCTGAAGGAGTTTTCCCTAACAAGCGTGCTTTAGATAGAGAGAAAAATAAAAAACAATCATCATCTCCATTAATTGATAAATACAACGATACATTAGAAGATGAAAGACGTTTAGCTTATGTTGCAGTAACCAGAGCAAAACAACGTTTATTCCTAAGTGACTCACGTGGAAAACTTATTTCATCTGATATTGATAAGAAACCTTCAAGATTTATTGGAGAAATGGGAGTTGATATTTCAGACTTTATTATCAACTACCACGGAAGAAAATTTGATGATCCTACATTCTCACCTGATGATGAAACACCTACAAACAATAACGTTGTAGTTGGAGACATTATTTCTCACGTTATGTTCGGTGAAGGTGAAGTTGTTGAAGTTAAAGGAACAGAAATTGTTATCGACTTCATTAAAGATAGAAAAATAAGAACCCTTAATAAAAATCACCCTTCAATCAAAGTAATCACAAGATAATGAATTTAACAGCTATTATTGCAATTTCAATAATCTCATTAATATTACTCTTTGTATTATTAATGGGATTTTGATTAATTATTTACTTATATTACATAAGATCAACAGCTGGAATAATTTTGTTTGAAATTGATTCAGTTAATAAAAAAGTTCTTAGATTTTCAAAAAGAAATCAAGCATTATCAACTTTATTTGATGCTAAAAAATTAGGTTTCAGAACATTTAATTTCATCACATTACAAACCTTTTTTAGCTTCCTTGATGAAGGAAGTAGAAAAAAACTAAATGAATTCTTTGACTTAGTTAGTGATTCAGTTAAAACTTCTTTTGAAATTAAACTGAATCCAGAATTTAACACATCAAACCTTACTTTATTTGAAAAAATAGCTTACTTGCTTGATAAATCAAATAAAAGACTTAATTCATCATATATTCTTAAAATCAAACCTATTGAAAACAAAAAATTCATTTGTACTATTAAGTGAGAAAAAAATCAACTTAAATACAAATTTAATCATCATAATTCAGAGCAATCATTAAAAGAATTCGAACAAAAAAACTTCAAAAACAACAAACATTCTGTTTTAGCTTTTGCATTTAAACCTTACTTTATAAACAAAGAATTTGACAGCATCCAAATTAAATCAATTTTTGATAACTTAAACATTTCAATATCAAAAACACCTTTCTATATTATTGATGGAATTCTGTTTATTGTTAAGAATAAATTATCAAAATTTGGACACAAAAAGTATCTTAAAATGATTAATGAAATTAATGATAATAGGATGATTAATAAATTCTTCTTATGTGCTTCATTAATTAATGAAAATAAACTAAATAATAAAGCTGATAAACTTAAATTAATCAATAAAGTCAAATTCTCATTATTTAATTTAACGATTAATCCTAAAGCAAAATCAACATATTCAAATATTCCTGCAACAATTTCTCAAGATCCTAAATTCACAGAATTTGTTAAGAGATTAAATGAATATGTGCAATGAAACAATACTTTAAGTTCTAAAAATGCAACAATTAAGAGTACAAACATCTTTGTTTATGAAACTAAAAAAGCTTCAAACATTGTAATCAACTCATTGCAAAAAATAACTAAAGACGACCAAGATAAATATTGAACTGACTTCTTTCTAAAAATCCCACATTTAAATTACTTATATGAGAAAAAATGATACGACTTCATCACACAAAATACTGAAAAACTTGATGAAACTGGTAATGTTAAAAATATGCAGAGATTGATAAAAATATCTCAAGAGACATTTTTACAATCTAACTTCATTCTTGAAGAAAAGAAACCAATTTGTCTTATTTATGCATACAATAATACATTTGACACATATCATTTAAGACAAAAAATCAGTAACAACTACAAGAAAAAAATACCTACAGCTTTATACATTGACACCATTGATAAATCTCTTATCAATATCATCAACGATACAAAACTGCAAGCTATTGTAATTGGAGAAAAGATTTCAAAACAATTAAACAATACAAAGGTATTTTTAAACTGTTTTAATATTGTGAACTTAGCTACAAATAATAACATTAAGACCATTTATGAAGGTGCACCTGATTATTTAGACCCACTTACAATTAAAAAGGCTAATGTTAAAATTTCATATAAGAATGATAATTAAAATATCCTGATCAGGGATATTTTTTGTATAAAAAAATCAGCTTTAAAAGCTGATAAATTATTTATCTGACTTGTACACTATTAAATTAGGATTTTCTCTGTACCCTCTTCCTTCTTTAGCTTCGGGATTGCCATTTAAAATAGTTGCGTCAGCTGAGAAAGAATTGTTAAGTTTGAAAATGCTTTGACCAACTCCATAATAGTCTACAGGGACATTTAATGATTCAAATAATTCTATTTTTTCTGCATTAAATCCGGATGAAACAACTATTTTATAGTTAGTTGCTCCAGCTTTATCTAATGCTTCACGTAATCTTTTAATTTGTTCTGGATTAACTCCATATTGCTTTTCTTCATCATTATCAAACATATGGTCAATCATATTCTTTGAAGTGTCAATTCTAACGCCTCAAACAAGATTTCCGAGTTCATTTCAAACTTTAAGAGATTCACTAATAATATTATTATGATAGTCTACAAGAGCTATAAGTTTATTTTTAGGGAAAAGTTTATGATAAGCCTTAGTTGCAGCGACTGTGTCACCTGCAAAACCTTGAATTAATACGTGAGGCATACTTCCAAAAACATTTTCATCATTAACTTCGTTTTGATCTTTTTGAGCTAATGTAGAAACAGCTTTAATTCCACCAACTCTAACTGCATAACCATCCATTTCTTGATTAATGTAGTGGTCTGCTCTGTCCCCCATAAAGATGACTTGTTTATCTTTTGCAGCTTGCACACAGTGGTAAGCATTCGTAGCAATTGATGTATTTCTAGCTAAAATACCATCAATCATACCTTCTCAAATACCAAAATCTTGATAATGCCCTTCTAATTGTAAAACAATATCTAAATTATTAATTTTTGAACCTTCAGGTAAGTATTTAATTGTGTATTTTGATGTGTCTGTTTGTTCTTCTAAAAGAGCAAGAACTTCATTAATTCCACATAAAATTGAGTTGTCTTTTCTTTGAAAAAATTGCATAACAATCTTGTTGTCAGGTTTAAAAGTTTCTAAGATTTGTTTAGTTTTTTCGAAGTAAGATGCAATATATGCTTTTTTATCTTTGCGCATTTTTACCACCTGTATAATAAAACAAAACTACAACAAATAGTTTGTTGTTAAATTATTTTTGCTTATTAAGTTTTTGTTCTTTTCTTAGTTGTTTTACTTTTTGTTTTTTAGCTTTGTATTCTTCTCTTTGTTTGTTTAATTGTAATTTTTTAAGTCTAATTGCTTCACTTACTTTTGGAGAAATAAAGTAAATTTTAGGAAGCGCTTTTTGACCTGGTTTTAGGATTCTGAGTACTTTTCTTAAGAAGAATCCTAAGGCAGGTGCCGAAAACATAGCAAAGAGTAAAAGCATAATGTCTAAAACTACAATAACTAATGTTGAATTACCTTTGTAGTTAAATGGATGTAAATATGAAACAACTGAATAAATAGCAACACCACGTTCTAATTCAGTTCCTCCAAATTGCATAAATTTGTGCCCAAATGCATAAATTGCAAATGTGAAAAATAAGTAAGCAATTGGATAAATCATAAAACTTCAAATTGACGCATTTGAAATTCTGATACGTTTTCTTTCTCAACCAACAAGAGTTAAAAGTCCCAAGAATGGAGCAGCACCGTGCATAATTGATGTTTTAACTCATTCAAAAGTTTGTGAGTCACTCATTAGTGTTGGATCTGTTGCTACACCACCTCAATAAACTGCGACTACAATAATAATGTAGACCATTGAAGCAAAGTAAAATCTTTGTGCCTTTTTAGATGTTCTATAAAAAGGATATAAGAACATTGTTACACCCATAAGCACATTAGACATAAATGTAAATCAGTAAGTTGATCCACCTCAGAAAAGTAAGGTTGCATTAGGGTAAATTAATTTTTGAAGTTTAGCACTATCAACATTAGATTCATCAAATGTCCCTTTAACTTCTAAGAATGCTTTTTCAACTGCGATACTTCTGAAGTGTCATTCAAGTAAGGTTACAACTAAATAAGTAAGAATTAAAGTTAAACCTATTGAAAATGTAATTCAATCTTTTCAATCAAATAAATTAAATTTTGCTTTTAAAACTCTAAAAGACTTTTTCAATCCAATCACGACACCTCCTTAAAGTTAAATTATTTTAAATGCAGCTAGTAGAATAATACCTATAATAACTAGAACAAAACTAATTCCACCAAGAACAAATCATTTTGAATATTTATTCATTAAATATTTTTTCTTTAGTCTATTGAACACAAATCTATTTTCAGGTAAATATTGATCTGGAATTTTGTCTGTTTCTAATTCCTTCAGTAATTTGTTTAATTGTAAAAAATATTCAACAGTGTGTTTGTTTTTTTTCTCATATGACTTGACGTTTTGTTTTTTATTTAATTCAGCACGAACTTCGTTAATAAAAACTCTTCTGTATATTGCATAAGAGTTTTTATCCAAATCTTTATAAGTTCTTCTCATTAATAAAAATCTAATAACACTACTTGAACGTTTTTAGGTTTCTTATCAATTAAAGATTTCACACCATTTTCAATTTGTGTGATTAATTCTTTAATTGTTGAATATGGTTCTTTATTTTTTTGGTTTTTGATTTTAATATCTACATAAATTTCAACGTTTGAATGTTTATCGTCAAAACTTAATCTAATTGAGTTTGAAGCTTTAATATTTTTGTATGAACTAAGCGCAATGTTTACAACATCTAAAATTGCACTTTCTTGAACTATGTAATTTTGATTTGAATTGTAAGATACATTAATTCAATTCATTATTTATTTGCTTTTCCAACGTATTTTCCAGTTTCTGTTGAAACAGAAATAACGTCATTTTCTTTAATGAACATAGGTGTTTCTAATTCAAAACCAGTTTCCACAGTTACTTTTTTCTGAGGGTTTGTTGTTGTGTTACCTTTAACTGCATCAGGTGCTTCTGTAACTAATAAATCAACGTGAGCAGGTAATTCGATATCTAAAACTTCTGATTCAAATTTTCTAATTTGAACTTCTGAACCTTCTTTTAAGAAGTTTAATTCTCATTCAACTACTGTAACAGGAATTTCAACTTGTTCATATGTTTCATTATCCATTAAGATAATGTTTTCTCCATCTGAGTATAAGAAGTTCATTTTTCTTTTATCGATGTGAGCTGGTTTAACTTTATCACCACCTGTGTATGATTTTATAGTTGTTGAACCTGTTCTTAAGTTTTTAACTTTAGCTTTAACGTTTGCTTGTCCACGTCCTTGTTTTGAGTGTTGAGCATCTAAAACTACAAAAATTTCACCTTCATCTTGGAAAGTAATACCTGGTTTAAATTCATTAACATTAATCATAAAATTCTCCTTAGTAAATTATTTGTTTAATTATATTAAATAATTAAAAAATTGCATTTAAATAGTTTAAAAATTCAAATTTTGCTTAATTTAACACAGAAAAACTAAAATTTACTAAATTAGCCAGTGTGCTAGGTGTAAAAAATATTTTTAAAGGTATGTAATAGTCTTAAAAGTTTTTAGTTAGATTTTGACACTCTTGTATAATATACAAGAGTATATAAAGATACTCCTTGGCTATAAGATTTTTAGCCCAGAAACGACCATAAGGAGAAAAAATGCAAAAATACGAAATTATGTCAATCGTTAGTCCAAAAGCAGACGTTCAAGTTTTAATTGACTTATTAAACGAAGTTTTTGGAAAAGAAAACATTTCTAAAGTTGAAAAACTTGAAAGAAATGAATTAGCTTACGAAATCAACAAGTCAAAACACGGACAATACGTTTTAGCATTTGTTAATGCTAAAGGTTCAGACATCGCTGAATTTACACGTCGTTCAAATATTATTAAAGATATCTGAAGAGCTTTAGTAATTAATTTAGACACAGAAAAAGGTCTTAACGGAAAAGAATCTGTTAAAGAAACTAAAAAACCAGTACGTAGAACAAGAAAATCAGCTGCATCAGCAGAAGAAAAAGTTTCAAAACCTCGTACAAGAACAGTTAAAGCAAAAGCATCTGAATAATTAAATGCTTACAAGTTTAGTTATTCACAGGAGGTATTATGTTTAATAAAATTACAATAGTAGGACGTATAACATCAGATAATGCGATAGCGCATACATCACAAGGTGTTCCATACGTACGTTTCACAGTGGCAGTTAATAGAAGAAGTTTTTCAGCACAACAAAATGAAGTTACTGACTTTATCCCGGTTGTTGCTTGAAGATCAAATGCCGAGTTCATAGCGAGATATTTAAATAAAGGGTCTCTTGTTTTAGTTGAAGGGTCTTTACATTCAAATCAATATCACAGTAACCAAACAAACCAAATAGTAAGAACGTTAGATGTTACTGCAGATCAAATCGTCGCTTTAGAGTCAAAAAGTGTCAGAGAAGCTCGTGGTGGTTCTTTAAACGCAACTCCTTCTCCGGTGTCTGCGCCCCAAACGTATACTCCGACTTATAAAGCATCACAAAGTGTTGTGAATCATAATACACCTGCGAATGCTACATTTGAAAATACTAATCCAAAAACTGGTGCTACTAAATTACACGATTTAGAAGATCTTTTCGCAGCACCTGAGGATTTAAATTAAGGAGATAAGAATGGCTTTTTACAAAAACAAAAAAGGTTTTATTAACAGAAGAAGATCATGTGAATTCTGTGATAACAAAATGACATATGTAGATTACAAAAACGTTGATTTATTACACAAATATGTAACAGCAACAGGACAAATTAAAGCTAAAGCTGCAACTGGAACATGTGCTAAACACCAAAGAAAAGTTGCTAACGCAATTAAAAGAGCACGTTTCATCGCTTTAATGCCTTACCACGTTGTTCGTCCACGTATTCAAAAATCAAACTAATTTATATACTATTACACCACTTGTGAAAGCAAGTGGTTTTCTTTTGCCAAAAAACAAAAACACCACTTGTGTGGTGCTTAAAGTCAAATTTAATTAGATTTTCTCTTTGATTTTTTATTGCGCTTTTGTTCAATTTCATTAATGTAGTAATAGTAGATATATTTATAAATTTCTTTATTTTTATTTCCTACAAATTCTTCAATGTCATCAAAGTTATACAAGAAATAACCCATGTCTTCTGCTTTCTTATAAATGCGTCACGTATTATTTATGTAAAAATACTTTTTCTTGGTTTTCTTTTTATTTTCAAAATTACTATCACTTAGATCCACATCTCATGATGGAATTATTTTTAACTTCTCTAATTTGATATCAACTTTATCTTTCATTTTTAAATTGTTATCTTTTTTGAATAACTCACATTCATAAGTTCAATTTATATCTTTAAAATTATTGGTTATTTGTTTTAAAAAATCATTTCAATAACTAGAATATTTTATGAAAAAATAACGTTTTCTAGAGATACTGAAACAACTTCCGAATGGTATAGATGACACAACAAACCATACAAGAGGAAATGGAAAACCGATATCTGCTTCCTCTTTTTTAAGAAAATTACTAGGAGGATAGATTCATGCAAAAAAGAATGATAAAGAGATTAGAAAATAAATTAAGCTGAAAAACGAAAGAATTGACAATGATGTTTCACATCTTTTGTATAAGGTTTTTAATGCTATAAAACCATCTAAATACTTTTTATTAATTGTTGCATTATTGCGATTTCAATATTTTAATTGCTTTCACCTGCAGTTCTCAACTTTGCTAAAATTTCTACCTATTGGTAAATAGAAACAGTAAAATAAAATCAGTGAAGATAGAGTTAATAAAACCCCAATAACAATTCATAGAATAAAAATTGTTCAAATCCCTATTAAGTCCATTTTAACCTAAGTTATCAATTTTATTATTGTTAGGTAGTGTTTTAATATATCAACCATTTCTCTTGTCATACACTTTCATTAAACCTGATTTTTTAAGAACTTCATTATTTAACCTCTCAACAGCTTTCATATCTATTTGATTTAATGTTGTTGAATTTTCTCCAGAAATATTAACATTTGTTACTGAAGAAAATAACATTGTTGCATTAAGTAAATTATTTTTCACTTCTACCTCTTTTTTAATAGTAATTATCTATTTATTATTAAAATTATATTCCTAAAGCAATAACCCTTTTCTATTTTTGAAAAAAAATCTTTGACTATGTCACGATAAAGAAATTCCAAAAATAATTCAAAAAATAAGAATTATTGTCATCTCTGTAGAATTCATTGTCATTAACCTTGATTAAAAATGTAATTTTATTTTTTATTTGCTGTTCTTCTATTATTCTTCATCAATAACTCTAATTTAATTTAAATTACTTATGCATTTAAATTACAAAACTAAAAAGCTTACTTTAATAAAATAATAAAAAATGAATACTATTATAGTATTCATAATTTTAAACATTATTTATTTGGCTTAGCGATTAAGAAATTAATGTTTTTACCAAGTGAAGATCATTTTTGCTCATATCCTGTTTGAACATTAGTTCCATTATACTTTGATGAATGTAAATCAGTTGTCATATCAATGATATTTCAATTATTTTTATTCAATGATTCTATTGAAAATTCAAATAACTTATCATTATCGGTTTTAAAGTATAAGCAACCTTTTTCAGATAATAATTGTTTGTATTGGTCTAAAAATGTTTTGTATGTTAATCTTCTTTTTTCGTGAGCTTTTTTAGGTCACGGATCTGAAAAAGTTAATCAAATTGTGTCTATTTTACCTGTAAATAATTCGGTTAAATTACTTGCATCTTTAGTGATAATGAAAAGATTTTTTAAATTAAGTTCATTAATCTTCTTAAGAATTTTATTAGCTACTGTTGGATATTTTTCAAAAGCATAATATGTAATATTAGGATTTTGAAGAGCTAATTGAGCAATCATTTCACCTTTACCTGCTCCAATTTCTAAAACATTATTTTCTTTCAAGTTAACTGGAAATTCTTTAATTAAAAAGTCAGAATTTGCTAAATTTGCTTCAGCATTTTTATCATATCTCAATCTCATGGTTTTATTATAATGTATAATTTAAAAATCGCTATATGAATAGTTAAAAAGAATTTTTATAAGGAGCTAAAATGAGAATAATAGCAGGTAAATTACGTCACTTAATAATAGAACAACCGGATTCAAAATTCACTAGACCTACAGGAGATAAAGTCAGAGAAGCTGTCTTTTCATCAATTCAATTTGAAATTGAAGACACAACTTGTTTAGACTTGTTTTCAGGTTCAGGAGCTTGAGCTATTGAAGCTATCAGCAGAGGTGCAAAACACGTTGATGCAGTTGAAAAACAAAGACAAGTTTTTACTGTAACTAAAGCAAATGTTGCTAAAACTAAAACAGATAATCAAATAAGTTTATTTAATGATGATGCTTTACATTTTTTAAGTAAGACAAGTAAAACTTATGATTTTATCTTTATCGATGCTCCATTTGCTGAATATGAATTAGTTAATAATTCACTTTTAACAATTTCGCAAAGAAGTTTACTAAATGAAAATGGCGAAATTATTTTAGAAACTGATAAACCTAATTTAATTGTCTTACCTGACAATTTACAAGTTTATAAAGAAAAACAATATGGAAAGGTTTATATCTTAAAAATATGTCTAAAATAAACAAATATACCTTACGACAAGAGTTAAAAGTTAAATGCAGTGAAATTAGTTACGAAGGTTATGGTGTTTATAGAGATGAAAATAACTTTCCTATTTTCATAAGTGATTTATTACCTAATGAAGAAGCAATTATCAAGATAACAAACTTATATAAAAATTATGCATTTGGATGCATTGTTAAACATTTAACTTTTTCTGATGATAGAAACTCTGAATTTCAATGAACTCCATCAGCACCATTAGTCACTTTAAAATATCCTGCTCAAATTAAATTTAAAAATAACTATTTCTATAATTTACTTAAAAGAAACTTGCAAAACATAAATTTAAATGAAGTTTATTCTCAATTTACTCAATCTCTAATTCAATTTGAATATAGAAATAAAGTTTCTTATAAATTAAGCGTTCAAAATAATAAGTTGACTATCAATGAAATCAATCAAAAGTCTAATGAAATAACAGACGCTAATAATTTATTCTTAGTTAAACCAATCATAAAAGAAACAATCAGTCATATTTTAGATACAATTCAAACATTTCTGGAAAACACTAGCAAATTAAAAAACTTGAAAATGTTTGAAAAAATCACATTAAGAGCAAATTCAAAAAATCAAATTGATGTTTGTTTATCAATTCACACTGATTATGATTTACCTAATAAATTAGTTAAATTGCTTAATGAAATTACACAAGTTATTTCACTAAGTATCAAGAAAAAGCATAGTGTACAAGTCTTATTTGAAAAAGAGCAATTCAAAATGCAGTTGAATGATAAAGAGTTCATTTGTAGCATTCAATCTTTCTTTCAAGTAAACGATATTGTTGCATCAATGATGTTCACTAAGATAAAAGAGTATGTAAATAGCAAAAACAATATTAAAACTATTTTAGATGCATATTGTGGAGTTGGTACAATTGGTCAAATTGTTGCTAACAAAAATAATTATGTATATGGTTCTGATATTGTCTCAAGTGCAATTAAAAACGCAAATAATAACAAACTTTTAAACTCTGTTAGTGGTGAATATAAAACAATATCTTCTGATGTTTATTTCACTAAGAATGTTTCTAATCTAAAGGACAGCATTTTAATTTTAGACCCACCACGTAGTGGAATAAGTAAAGAATTCATTGATTGAATAATTGAAAAACAAATCAAAAATATTGTTTATATGTCTTGTGATGTTAAGACATTAACAAGAGATTTACAATTAATTTTAGAAGCTAATTCTTATAAAATAACTTACATTCAAGGTTTTGATATGTTTCCTAATACGCCGCATATTGAGGCACTTGTTTTCATCGAAAAAAAATAGTCTTGCGACTATTTTTATTTTGCGATTGCATATATTCCTGAAAGTATCATTGAAATAAGAATATATGTTGAAGCGACTATTCCTGTATACAATAAGTTTTTATGCCAAATCTTTTTGTTTGTGTGCAATGAAGCAAAGAATGAACCGGCACAAACATAGATGTTTGTTGGGAATGAAAATTCCTTAAAAACTAGTGCACAAGCTAAAAGTGCTACATATGTTGTTAATCCACCTATTGTATCAGCCATAACATATGAGTTTAAGTTTTCTGTTATTGTATGTTGAATAGTAAATAAGACTGATGCAAATATAATGATTTGTGTTACATCTTTGAAAGTTGAATAAGTCTTGATTGAAGTCTTATTCATATTTGAAACTTGAAGTTTCTTATATTTTCTTGATATTAAGCCTCAGATGTTTCCTGAAAATATCGAAGCAAGTATATGTGCTAAAAATAGCAAGAATAAGTTGAGGAATAATATTGTTTTATTATTTAAGTTTTTGTTAAATAAGTAAATAAAAACATAAAAAAGAGATACAACTGGGTTTATAACAGGAGGAACGTTTTTACTAATGTCATTGTATAAATCATTTTCAAATTGGTAAACAAGTCCTCTGAGAATAAAGTATGAAAGCAATCCTGCAGTGAATGTAGCTAAACCATATGTAAATGGAAATATAAATTTTAATTTAGCATATTTTTTGCCTACATAAGTTAGTAGCAGTGACATAGTTGATAGAAATGTAACTGCCAAAAACTCTGCAACAAATAGTTCTCATAAAAATTTCTTTGTTAATATAAATTCCACTGTAAATCCTTAATATGTTTACTGGTATTTGATTTGAGTTTTATTTAAATTAAATTATTGTTTATTTACTTCTTTTTTTGATTGTTCAATTTGTTCTGGTTGTTTTTCTTCAACCACTTTTGTTTGTGTAGTTGTAACCGTTTCTGTCGTTGTAACTAATTTAACAGCTTTAAATGCTTTTCTTACATAGAAAATTCCTGAAAGAATCGCAAATACTAAAGCTACGTAAATTGGGATGTTTAAAATGTATCTAACAATTTGTTGATGTGATGTTGCATTTAATCTTGCATAATGCAATCCAACTGTAACAACTAATGTGATTGTAAGTCCAATAGCTAAAACAAATGTTTTAATTTTTCCTCATTTACCTGCCGATACATCGTGTCCTTTTGATGCTAAAAATACTCTAACACCATCTACAATAATATCTCTTAATAAGAAAAGTGCCATAGCTCAGAAAGGTAAAACATTAATTACAGCTAAATAAACAAGTGTTAAGTTAACCATTAGTTTATCTGCAATTGGATCTCAAACTTTTCCAAACACAGATACTAAATTACGTTTTCTTGCAATTGCTCCATCAAAGTAGTCTGTGACCATAGCTCCAATAAAAATTGCAAGGATTAATAAATTAATAATTGTAAGTGCAATTTTGTAACCTAGAACGCTACCTGAATTTGCTGAATTTTCTAATGCAAAATATGATGCACCAGCTTGGTTTGTTCCTAAGTAAATTAATAAAATGCTAATTGACATTAATAGAAGCATTGGAACAACTAAAATGATTCTAATTAATGTAAGTAAGTTTGGTAAACTGATTTTTTTCTTTTCTTTTACAACTTTTACTTTTTTAATTTTCTTTTCCTTTGTTGAACTCATTTTTAAAAATCTCCTCCATTTTGTTGTGTAATTCAGCTTCTTCTTTATAAATTTGATTAATTGAAGCTTCATTGTATTTTTTAACTTCTGCAAAAGCTTTTTCTTGGTTTGTATTAAAGTATTCTAAAACGTTAGGGATTTTTTTAGCTCATAAGTTGGAATTGCAATCTCTAAGTTGTTCTAAGTTTTTAATAAAAATTTCGTGAGCAGGGTTTTTGAATAAGAATTCTCTAAATTCAGGTGATTTAAACACTTTAACAAGAATATTTCTAGTGTTATTGTTAATTTCTGACATTGTGTATTCACCAATTGATGGTACAAATTCATCGTGTTTTACTTTGTTAAGTTTGATTAATTTGTTAACCATAACGTTAAGTTCATAAACATACACGATTGCTTCTTGTGTAAATTCAAAGTGCGCTTGTCTTTGTTTTTTCTTTGCAATTTTGTCCTTAATGAACTGGTATAAGATGTATGATGCTAAAGCAAGTAAAACAACACCAAGGATAACTCAAATTGCTATATTTAATTTATTATCAGGCATAACATCTCCTTTCTATTTTGTAGTTATTTTTAATTTTCATTTAGGTTCTTTTGCTACTACGTATTCTTTGATTAAATCATCTAATTCTTCAGGTGTAAAAGTTCTTCCTTCTAACATCGATTGATGTAAGAAGTTTCCATATCCTCTGTAGTCAAATGAATTAGCAGGTTGATATAGTACGTATGAAATTTTTCCACCAGTTGATAGTGTTCTTGAAATTTCAATGTCTACATCCTTTAGTTCTTCTTTGATTAATTTTAAGTTTTCATTTGCTTCTTTTTTAGCATTAACATAGTTTTCTGCTAATAAAACGATTTTTTCAATATCAATTGTTTCATGTTGCATAAATTCTCCTTAAATTCAATGAGCACTGTGTGCTATGAAAAGAACTAAAATGTTAAGACCGAAGAAAATCAACGTTGATAAAGCATCTGATAATGTCGCTAAAATTGGAGCAGACATAACAGCTGGGTCTTTTTTAAATTTAATAGCTACAAGAGGAATAATTGTTCCTAAGAATTTAGCAAAGATAACTACAAAAAATAGTGATAATGAGCTTGCTAAAATAACAAATGAAAGAACTCCTCAACTTGCTGTTTTACCATCACTTTCTCTAAATGATGGAATTGCAAAGTAAATATAAAGTCTGGCTACATTGACTACGAACATAATCGCACCAATAATAGCACCAATGGATACTTCACGACCAACTACTTTTCACATATCTTTAGTTCCAATTTCACCTAAAGAAGCTGCACGAGTAATTGTTGTGGAAGATTGAGAACCTGCATTTCCAGCAGCTCCTGAAATAATCGGAATAAGTCCAACTAAGATAGCAGAAGAAATTGCAACATTAATTCCGTTAACAAATCCTTCAGAAACGTCAGTGAATTTTTGAATAATAAATTGAGATAAAGTAGCTGAAATCATTAAGATAATTAATCATAAAACACGAGATTTAACAATTTGCATAATTGTTGTTTTAAGATAACTTTCTTCAGCAGCTTCAGGGTTAATCCCAGCAAGCTTATACATATCCTCTGTTGCTGAATCTTGAATAACATCGATAACATCGTCAGCTGTAATCATACCGATAAGGTATCCATCAGCTGTAGTTACTGGCAATGTTGATCTATCGTGGTCAGCAAATATGTTAGCTGCATTTTCTTTTTTATCATTTGGATGAACTGTTGTAACAACGTTGTAAAGTTCATCTAAAGTTTCTTTTTCATCATCTGCAAAGACTAATTCTTCAAGTGTGATGTCTCCAAGTAATTTCTTTTGATCATCTACAACATAGAAATTGTGTGTAAGTTCAATGTTGCTTCTATAGTCTTTTTTGATTTTTGAAATAGCTTTTTTGACTGTTCAATCAGATTTAAGAACAGACATATCAACGCTCATAATACTTCCGATGCTATCGTCATCGTAAGATAAAATGTTATTTAATTTTTGTCTTTTTTCTGCATCTGTTTTAGACAAAATGTATTTTGTAATGTTAGCTGGTAATTCTTCAAGAACGTCGGCTAACTCGTCAGTTTGAAGTTCTTGTAAAACTTCCATACCTCAATCTTGAGTGAATGATTGAGCTAAATTAACTTTTGTATCATCATCTAAATAAGCAAAAACGTCAGCAGCATCTTTAGTTTTAAGCACCCTTAAAATGTAAAGTTGCTCATTGATTGTTAATTCACCAAGTGCCTCAGCAAAGTCTGCAAGAGGATATTTTTCAAGCAACAATCTAACGTCTTTAATTTTTTTAGCAGCAATGAGAGTTTTTAAATTTTGTATTAACTCTAATTTTTGTTCTTCTGTGAAGTTCATATTACTCACTTAAGTACTTAATTAAATCTTCTTGGAAATGATCTAATTCAGTATCTATCATTGCTCCGTTTTTGATGATTTTAATTTGTCCGTTTTCTTCTGAAACTACAATCGTAGTTGCATCTGATTGTTCAGAAATTCCTAAAGCAGCTCTGTGTCTTGAACCATAGTTAGCTTCAAAACTTCTTTTTGTGATTTTGTAAAATGTAGCTGCATAGTAGATTTTGTTATCTCTAATAACTACAGCTCCATCATGCAATGGAGATGTTTTGTTAAAAATCGAAATAAGCAAACTACTTGAAATGTTTGCGTTAACAACAACACCATCAGTTCTTAAGTTATCAATGTTATCATTGTTTTCAATCGTAATAAGAGCACCAATTTTGTTTTTTGATAAGTAATCAACTGTTTCTCTTAATTGGTTAATTAAACGAATTTGACTACTTTTTCCTAATTTTTCATATTTTGATTTTCTGATTTTATTTCCAACAAATGTAGAAATCATTGGTTTTAAGAAGTAACCTAAAAGCCCTAGGATTGCTATAAAAGTTAAGCAACCTATAACTAATGAAATGATTGCAACAACATTCATTATGCACCTTTAACAAAATATGCGATTAGGATGATTAGCACCATTACAAGTAATGTGAAAACTATTCCAAGAATGTTAAAAGTTAAATCTTTTTTGTATCAAGGAAGAGCTTTTTGTGATTTTCTGTGTTCTAATGCTTCTTTTTCTGCTTGTGCTTTAACACGAGCGTTATTTATCTCATTTTTTCTAAATTCAATTAAGTCAATGAATTTTCTTTTTTCTTTAGTTTTCTTATCCATATTGACTCCTTTTTTATATTTACTTTTTTAATTTATATAATTTTAAATTGTTTTTTTTAAAAATAAAATTTTTAAACTAGTTAAATAAGCATTGCAGAAAGTGTTTTTAGTTGATTAGCAAATTAATTTTTGATTTTAATATCAGCTAAATTAGCTAATTTTAAATTATGCAATTGCAAAAATTGCATAAAAAAACAGTTCTTTAGAACTGAGAAAAATTAGCATAATTTTGTGATTAAAATATTCTTCAAAGACATCGATTATTTTAATTAAATCATACCTTTGTTTTTGAATCATCTACTTCGTTTTCGTTTGGAATATTGAAGTAGTTTAATAATTCTATAGAAGGATTTTCTTTTGATGCATCTGCAGCATCTTCTTCAACTTTAAGAATTTCTGTATCTTGAGTTTGTAACTTGATTTCTTGTTCAATAATACCTTGGACATCTTCAAGAATAATTGTGTCTTCTTTGATGCCTTCTAACTCATTGATTTGTTCTATAACTTCAACTTTTTCTTCTTGCACATAGATGTTTTTGTCAACTTGCTCATCTTCACCTGAGCCGATTACAGTGATTTTGAAAAATCCTGCATTGTGTGGTGTATTGATAATTTCTTGACCTATCTTGATAGCTTCTGATTCATTAGCTTCATCAATGTTTAGTTTTTTGTAAACACCCATGATTGCTTCTTGAATTTGAGCTGATGTTGTAGTCTGATCATATTGCAAGTTAATTAATAATCTCGAAGGTGCAAATAATGGATAATCATAATAGTTTGGTTCAAAAAGCTTGTTAAGTGCTTTTGAAACTTTTGATTCTCCTGAACCTTGTGTAACGTTAATGATTGATTTACCTGAATTTGTCAATGCATTTTTAAAATCAGCAAAGTCAATGTTGATAAATCCTACTTTGTTTAAAATGTCATTAATTGCAACTACAATATTTTTTAAACTTACGTTAGCTAATCTGTATAAGTCTGCACTCGGAACTGAAGGGTTCAATTCTGAAATTTTTTGGTTTGATAAAACTAAATATGCGTCTGTATTTTGTTTAAGATTTTCAATACCATTTGTAGCTATTTTATTTCTTGCTTTACCTTCATATGTGAATGGTGTAGAAATGATACCTAATACTAATGCACCTTGCTCCTTGGCAATTTGGGCAATTAATGGTGCTGCTCCAGTACCTGTTCCACCACCAAATCCAGCAGTTACTATTACAATTTTTGAACCGCTTAATTTTTCTTTAATATCTTCAATACTTTCTTTAGCAAGTTCTAATCCAAGTTCTGGATTTGAACCGGCACCAAAACCATTGTTACTTTTTCCAAGAGTTAATTTATTTTCGCATTTACTGTATTCTAATGCTTGAGAATCTGTGTTTGCAGCTATGTAATTGATGTTTGGCAAATTTTCATCAATCATCATATTTACTGCATTATTTCCTGCGCCACCAACGCCAATGATGGTGATCTTAAAGTTCTCTCATTTTTTATATGGACTATTTTGGGTTAATTGATCCATTTTTTAACTCCTTATTTATGGTTAAAAAGGTTTGTAAAAATTCTTGCAAAGATATTTCTTTTTGATCTTGAATAATCTATTCTACTAATAATAGTGTTGTTTTGATCTTTTTCAATAAGCATATTGTTACTTTGTAAAATAGCTTGCTGAATTAATTTGTTTTCTAAAGTAAATAAAGTAAAAACATTGTCAGCTAATAAATTTTGAACACGTAGCTGATTGAAATTGTTGCTAAATGATTCTTTTAAATCATTTGCGATAAATTCATTTTCTGAATTTACAATTAAGCTTTTTAAGTTTGGTAAATCTAAATGTTTTCTATTTAGATTGTAAAAATCTAAAACTAAGTTTGATAAGTGTTTTTTAAATTCATTGTATTTTGCTACAACAAATTTGTAAACTTCAGCATCTTCATCAAATCCATTTGAAAATTCATCTAATCTTGTGTGGTAATCAATCATATTGGCAACTAGTTGATTATTTACCTTAAGATGATTTGCTAATTTATTAACTAAGTAATTTAATGAAATATTGTCATATTTTTTGTAGTTGAAAATTTTTCCATTTTTAACTACAAAAAGTGATAAATAATTTTTGTTTAAGTCTACAGCAATACTTTGAACAGCTGTATCTGTAATTTTACTTGCAACTAATTGTGACTTAAGATAGAAAGTAACTTTTAAGTTTGTTTCTGAATAAGGTTTAGTGAACATTTCTTTTAATATTTCTAAGTTTGTTCTATCTAAACCTGTGTCAAATAATGAAAATAATTGACTGATTTTTGTGTACTCTCTATCTGTAGGTACATTTGCATATTCTTTGCTAATATCACCTTTAACTGTTGTTCAGTTAATTGTTGGTGAAGTGATGAAATTCTCTAAGTTTGAGAATTTAATGTGTTTTTGCATTAAGTTTTCAAGTGATTTTTCAACCTCTGAAGAGTTAATTAGATTGTTGTTATTATCTAATTGATTGATAAATCTAGAAAATGATAAGTTTTCAAATAAATTGTCATCAAAAATTACATTTAACTCTAGCTCACTATCATTTACAACTGTTTTTGTTGCTACAGCGGCTTGCTGATATCATGCGTCAAAAGTTATAATGTCAAATGAGTTATATTCTGAAGTACGACTTAAAACATTGAAGTAATTATCATTTTGATATTTAACAAGTACAAATTCTGCATTTGTATCTGTTATATGATAGTTTGCTATGTACTTGCTCATAATTACTCCTTTATTTTAATTTTTTAATAATTCTTAGTTTTGCACTTCTTGATCTATTGTTTTCTTCAATTTCTTGTTTAGAAGCTTTGATTGATTTAGTTATAAATTCTTTTTGTTCTTGAATTGGCATTTTTGATGGTATTTTAGATTTGGTAACTTCTGCAAATGCATTTTTTACCATTTTATCTTCGATAGAATGGAATGTAATAATGCTTAAAGTTCCATTTGAATCTAACATACCAAGTGCATTTTCAAGTAATTTTTTTAATGAATCAAGTTCATTGTTAACTTCAATTCTGATTGCTTGAAAAATTGCTTTAGCTGGATTTTTTTCTCTAAGTAATGCAGCTGGATATGCATTTTTTATGACATTAACTAACTCTAATGTAGTATTAATTGGACGATTATTACAAATGGCCTTCGCAACTTTTTTATTAAGTTTTACATCAGCGTATTTTCATAATATATCAGCCAATTTATCTTCATCATAGTAGTTAACTACATAATAAGCATCAAGTTCTTGCGCTTGATTCATACGCATATCAAGTTTTGCATCCTTGTTATATGAGAATCCACGTTCTGCTTGATCAATTTGTGGTGATGAAATTCCTAAGTCAGCAATAATCCCATTGACTTTAAAGACATTTTGTTCGTGTAATTTTGAAACAAAATCTTTAAAGTCACTTTTAATAAGTGTGAAATTATTACTTATTTTTTCAAGTCTTGCTTTTGATTGTTCTAAAGCATAATCATCTTTATCAAAAGCATATAAGTGACCTGTTGTAAGTTTTTTTAATATCTCTGATGAGTGACCACCCATTCCTACAGTTAAATCAACATAAATTCCATCTGGTTTTATATCCAGCGAATCTACTGTTTCCTTTAATAGAACTGAATAATGTAATTTACTTTGTTCCATGACCTGAAAGAGTTTGAGCGATATTTGCTATATCATCAAGAGAGTATTGATTGTTGAATTCATCGTATTTTTCTTTTGATCATAGTTCAGCAATTGAACCTACACCAATGAAAATAACTTCTTTTTTGATGGATAGTTTGTCAATGATAATTTTTGGTAATGAGATACGGTTTTGATTATCAAGGTCGATTTCGTAAGTGTTTCCTAAAATGTATCTTGCGAGAATACGTGCATTTCTATCAAAACGATTATTTTCTTCAATCATTCTGATGTAAGCTTTGTATTCTTCGATTGATCTAATTTCAGCATTACCATCAAAACCGATGGTAACAAAAACTTTCGAACCGAGTTCATCTCTGAAGACCGGTGGAATGACCACACGGTTCTTATCATCTATGTTTCTTGAGTATTCGCCGTACATATTTACCACTTCCTCCCACTATCCACCATAATTCTACACCAAATTAGACAAGCATTTAAAAAATATTTATTTTTTTAGCAAAATTTTTTAGATTTTTCATAAATGTGAAAAATTCAAAAAAAATCAGACTTACTCAAAATCTGATTTTTTTGAATTTTTGATAGTTTTTATGCAGAAAAATACACTTTTTCCATTTTTTACTAATTTAATAGATTAAATTAATTGAGAGAAAATTGATGAAAATTAGTCAAAATTTACAAATATTTAAATAATTAGTGAGAGAAACTTTAAGAAAAAAATATTCAGCTTAATAATAAGTTGTTATTTTCATGAAAAAATTGAAAAAATTCTGATAATTTGCTCGATTTTTCTCAATGAATTTAACTTGCTTTAAATGAATCATAAATAACTATTTGAAAAAGTTTAAGGTGGTATTTTTTAATAAAAAACCTGCGCAATAAAATTGAGCAGGACTTTGAATTATTATTAATTTGCTGGAGCAGTTATTTCGTTTGAAGATGAGTTTGAAGCTCGTTGCTTTTTACGTTCCTCTTCTTCTCTTTTTGCAACTAATTCATTGATTTTGTTATCTAAGTAATTATCTATTTGATGAACATATTCATTAGTTTCAAAATCGATTCTGCCATCATAGTATGGAGTTAAATCAATCTCTTTAATTGAAACTTTAGATAATTGAACACTCATTTCCCTGTATTTATCTAAAGGTTTTTTGATGATGTTATCCTTGATCATATTTGTATGTTCACCATCTAACAACTCATTGAATTCATACGTCTTGTAGAATGAAGAATAAATTTTTCTAACAATATCATTAATTGAATAATTTACGACTGAAATCATATTTAAGTTGTAGTTCAGAATGAATTTGATCTTTTCAATCATAGGTGCATATTCAGCCTCTTTTGGATTATTAATTAATGAAGCTGAATACAAATTAGCTTGACTTAATAACATATTGTTGTATTCATTAAATTTTTCTTGTTCATCTTTCTTTTGTAAGTCTTTAAGAATTTTGTGTGAATATTTCTTTTGCCTAATTTCTTCATTAATTTGATCAAATTGAGCTTTGTTTTCAGGGTTATTAGTAAAAACTGCATCAATGTTCTCTTGATTATTTAAAAATTTAGAAACAACATAAAGGTTATTTGCAATGTTATTAATTAACTCTGATGCTTTTGAACTTTGGATATTTGTATTTACATATTCATTTATTAAATCACTAACTTCAGTAACATAGTTTCATTCTCTTGGATTTATACCGTAAATATATAAATAAAGTCCTAGAACAGGAAATTCATCAGATCTTGCTAAAGTTGGTTGCTTTCCAAAAAGATCTGCTTGTACGTTAATTTGATTAATTTTAGCTTTAATTGTAGCTGTTCATTTTTCATATTCAATAGCAGCAAACGTTTCACCCTCATCTCTTTTTTTAGCTAATCTTTCTTTAACAACTTTATATGAATCATTTGCATTTTGCACAGCTTTTAGTAAGTAGAATAACTCAGTTTGGTTTTCATTATTCACTTTATTTTCAAGATATTTTGCAAGTTCATCAAATCTAGAAACTTGATATTCAAAGTCATCTACTGAACCACAAGAAACTGATGCAACAATAGGAAAAGCAACAACTGGGGTTGCTAATAATGATAAAAATAATTTATTTTTCTTTTTTAACATAATTTTAAATTGTATATTATTTGAAATTTAATTTAAATAAATTAAAGTTTTGGTTGCTAATATTAAAAATATGATTTAAGTAAAATAAATTAGATAAATAAAATTAAAAAAGGAATAAAATATAAGCATATTTCATTATTACAGTTTTTTATATAAGGAGATTAAATATGGCTAAATTTAAACGTGTTTTTATGATTGTTACAGATGGTTTAGGAATTGGACCAGATAAAGATCAAAAACGTTTTGGAGATGATGGTGCAAACTCAATTAGATCTGCATCAATGGTTGATGAATTTAAAATTGACACTTGAAGAAAATTAGGTATTGGAAACATTACAGACTTAAATGGTGACTACAGACAAAAAAACCAAATGGGTTATGTTGCTAAAATCCAAGAAGTTTCAAATGCTAAAGATACATTAGCAGGACACTGAGAAATGATGGGAATTAAAACATTAGTTCCATTCCCTACATTTGCAGAAAACGGATTCCCACAAGAATTAATCGACGAATTATCAAAAGCATTTGATGGACGTCCAATTGTTGGAAACAAAGCTGCGTCAGGAACAGATATTATTAATGAATTAGCACATGAAGAAAAAGAACGTGGAGCAATCATTGTTTATACATCAAATGACTCAGTTCTTCAAATTTGTGCTCATGAAGAATGAACAGGTTTAGATAACTTATACAAATATGCAAAAGCTGCACGTGAAATTTGTTCATCACGTCCAGAATGAAACGTAGGTAGAATTATTGCTCGTCCATACATTGGAGAAGAGGGTAACTACACAAGAACATTCAACAGACATGACTATGCAAACCAACCACGTGAAATGATTTTAAATGAATTACAAAAAGCAGGTGTTGAAGTTATTTCTATCGGTAAAATTAACGACATTTTCGTTGGACAAGGTATCTCAAGACACATTCCATCTGGTTCAGATGAAAAAGGAATGGATGCTACAATCGAATTAGCTATGCAAGATGGAGAAAATCAATTTATCTTCACAAACTTAGTTCAATTCGACTCACACTTTGGACACAGAAGAAATGTTCGTGGATACGCACAAAACATTGCTGACTTAGACGTTAAATTAGGAAAATTAATCAACGTTCTTAAAGAAGATGATTTATTAATCATGACAAGTGACCACGGAAACGACCCTCTTTACCCTGGGTTCAACCACACAAGAGAATACTTACCACTTACAGTTTACTCTAAATCATTCAAATCACCAAAAGTGTTACCAGTTCTTGAAGGGTTAGGAACAACAGGAAACATTGTTGCTAGAAACTTTGGTGTTGATATTGTTACTGAAACAGGTGAAGATATTTTCGACAAATTAGTATAGTATTTATTCAACTCATCAAGCTTATGCTTGATGTTTTTTTGTTTCAAAATTTATCTAAATTACAACTAAATGTGTAAATTTTTCACACTAAATTGCAGTTTTTTATGTTTTTCTTTCCTTTTTTTTTTTTTTTTAGAATAAGGGTTAGAAAGGGTGAAATTATTTAGTTCATAAGACCAAAAAATACACAAGAATACAACATTCCATTCTCCACAACTCAATTATTCATTTTGTTTAGATTTAAAAAACTGATTTTCATTAAACGCACATCTAATTAATTAATCTAACAATTATTAATTATTAAAGTTAATCTCAACTAATTGAATATAAATATTTTTCTAAGTTTCACAAGTAATCAATTGAGCTAAAATAATTTCATTCTTTCTAAATGTTAATATTTAAATTTAAAAATTACACAAAAGGATTAAAAAATATGCAAAAGAAATTTTTATCAGTACCTATATTAGTATTATCAATTTTATTTCAAATTTTAATCTTTGTTTTAATGGGATTACTTGTATCAGCAGGTGTAGCTGTAGCTACAGCTTCATCAACTGGTGCTGGCCTTGAAGATCCAGCCACTGTTGGATTTGTTGGTGCCAGTGTAGGTGTGATCCTTGTTTCACTTTTAATGAGCGCAATTGGTTTAGCTTTATTTATTATGCAAATCATTGCTGCTGTTAGAATTAAGGATGAAAATAAAACAATTATGGCTTTATATATCGTTGGATTTTTCGTCCCAATTTGTACTTTAATTGCAGCAGGTATGGCTATTCACAAAAAATTATACTAATATTAAATTTATAAAATCAAATAGAAAAATAGAGAATAATACAAAAGTTCTCTATTTTTTAATATAACTGTTTTCAAAATTAGAAAATCCACATTAAAAACTAAGGAATTGATTCAAATTTATGTAATTCATAGCAAAAAGTGTAAATTTTTCACATTTTTTCACATTAAATCAAAGTTTTTTAACTTTCTCTTTGCTTTTTTTTTTTTTTTTTTTAGAATAAGTAGTGGGAGGAATAAAACAATTAAAAATAATATTCTAATATCTATCATAATACCAAGATTTTTCTAGTTTATTACTTACAATAAATTACCATTTGTTCTTTTTAATATTTTATTGATTCGTTTTTATGATGGTAGTGTTATCTAACAATCACAGTAATTAAAAAAATAATAACTTCATTATAAATTCAATAATGTAATGTTTCGAAAAGTTACTTCTAATGTACAATAATCAGTAATTTCTTTTCGTTATGTATGATTATTAAATTCAATATTTATTATATTTAAGGATAGATGTATGTAATTTAGTTCAATGTTTTAAGTGATTCAATAATAAATAATTAGTTTTACTCCTTCTAAATCTAAAAGTTTCTATTTAAACAAACTTTATAAAAAGGGTTACTTCAATATGCAGAAGAATTTTTTATCAATTCCAATATTAGTTTTATCCATTTTAACAATGGTATTTTTTATAGCATATGGATTAATATCTACTTTTGCTGCTGTTCTATTCAGTGATACCAATAGTTCTGGAGGTCAGTTACCGCTTATCATTATTAAAGCTAATGTAACCTTAACTCTATTACCTGCTGCAGCTATGGCGTTTTCATTATTTGTTATGTGCATTGTAGATGCAGTTAGAATTTCTGAATGAAATAAAGCAACTATGGTGTTATACACTATTGGTGTATGTATACCCCCTCTTTTACTATTGCTTTCATTCATCGGTTCAATCATAGCCATTGCTAAAAAGCAATATTAATATTAAAATTTATAAACTTAATATCAAAAATAGAGAGCAGTAAAATACTCTCTATTTTTGATTCTTTGTTTTTCTATAAATAAACTAATTATTACTAATAAATTAGAATACTGCGAATTTTTTCTATTTTATATATGAAATTTTAACGATTTTGCAAATAACAAAAATACTTATAATTATTGCATGCGTTAGATTCGAGAATGTTGGTAATGAAATCTTTGCTTTATACATAGTTAGCTTTTTCATTCCATTTTGTCCTGAAGCTGCTGTAATGTTAACTTATCGAAGAGGATTGGTAAAATATAATCAATTTAGTAAATAAAATAATTAAATAGAGAATTTAACAAAATTATCTATTTTTTTCTTTTATTACTTAATGCAAGTCTCAAAAATAAAAACATCACATATAAATTTGTGATGTTTCAGATACTGTTAACGTCTAATTCAATCTACTTTTTGAGATGTTTTGGTTGCAAATTTAATTCTCAATGTCTTCACTCATAAATAACCTATTGCTGGAGTTAAAACAAATCCAACTCCAAAAATAACTAAGTTTAATAAACATACAATAGATACATTTCCACCTTTATAAAATAAAGGTTCACGGAAGTTTAAGAAACCATATATAGTCATATCAAGTTCTTTTGTCAATCTATTTCCATTCTTAAGCTCAACATCTTTAAGTTGATCATAAATTGGTGTTGACATGAAGAATGTGATTAAAGCAAAGAAGTAGTAACCTAACATTGTTATAACACTTAAATAAACGGTTCTCTTTGAAATTTGAATTTCTTTACGATTTATGATTAAAATCACAAATCCTAAAATTGGTGACACTGCATGAATAATGAATGTGTTAAAAAAGTAAAGTGGTTTAAATTCTTTTAATTCAGGCACAAAGATTAATGTTCAATATATTAAGAATGTAATTGAAATGTAAATAATTGACAAGAAGAAAGTTTGTTGTACTTTATGATTTTTCATTTTTAATGCAAATATAACTGCAGATATTGCTAAAAATGTATTACTAAGCCACGTAAATGTTAAATTAACTCTTCAAAATGATTGAAGCATTTTGTAACCGTGAATACTTGATCTATTTAAGAGTTCAGATTTAGCTTCATCTGATAAAGTTGTTAATTCTTGTGAAATTCTTGTTGAAGTTAAATGTCAGTTTATCAGCGTTGCTAATATGACAACAAATACAATACCAATTGCTAAAAAGAATGATATTTTTTGTCTTATTGTTAGAGAAGAAAAATTCTCTTTTATTGTTTTTATTATTTTCATAGTTTCATTATATAAAAATAAGAAAGACAACTTAGATTTATTTTGTCTTTCTTATGATCTTAATTTGATAAATAAAATTAAATTTTTATTCTTTGAATTAACAAAAATAATGTAAAATAGTTTTAGCGTGGTCGCGTAGCTCAGCTGGATAGAGCACGAGCCTTCTAAGCTTGTGGTCGGAGGTTCGAATCCTCTCGTGATCGCCATTTTTTTTATACCTTTTTTGACCCTTATAAATAATTGAAGATATAAAAATTAAAAATATATATATAATGTATGCATTATATATAGGACAAATTAATGAAAGGAGTAAGTTATGTATAAGATGTTCAAAATTTTGCCATTTAACATTAAAATGAGATTTTTTATTGGTATCATCATTGTTATTTTAAATGTTGCTTGCACAATGATTTTGCCAATTGTGCTTAGTCAATTCTTACCCTTACTTACAAAAGGTAGTCAAGAAATATATACGATTACAATTTTTAAGAACTTACAATTGTATGAATCATCAAGCTGAACTAATGCATTTGTATTCTTATTAATTTCGATCTTAGTATTACTTGCACTTACAGCAATAACTGCTATAGCTTCAACTATGATAATCATCGGAGCTGGCGAGAGAGCTTCGAACTTTTATAGAAATGCTTTATTTGCTAAATATCAAAAACTTAGTCTTAAAGATATTTCTAATTTAACAACCGAAAGTTTAATAACAAGAATTAATGATGACGTTGCTGTCTTTTGAGATTTCTTAGTAGGCGCATCCACATCACTTGTTAAAGCGCCATTATTTATTATTGTTGGATTAGTATTTGCTTTTGCAACAGATTTAGAATTCACTTACTCGATTTTAGCTGTTATACCTTTACTTCTTTTTGTTATGGTATTTATATTCATTAAGGTAAACCCCAAACTTAAACAAAATAGAAAAAATCTTGATGCAATTACAAAAGAAGTTGACGAAACTGTAAATGGTGCTAGATTTATAAAAGCAAATAATTTACAAGAACAACAAAAAAGAAAATTCAATCACGCTAATAATCAATGAGTAAAAACTGAAAAGAATATTTTCAAATTCTTTGCAATTGGAACACCTGCGTTCTTTGGAATTGTTAACTTTATTGTTGTCTTAATTTACGCAATAGGAAAAGTTAAATTAGACCAAAACCCAAGCATTAATGGTGAGTTTATCGCAAAGATTAATGTGTTCATTGAATATGAATTTGTTATAGCTGGTGGAATTATTTTATTCTCACAATTCTTAGGTTCTATGTTTAGAGCAAAAATTAGTTCAGGTAGAATAGTTCAAGTTTTAGATGCTAAATATGATGATTTATTTGTTCCAAATGGAAAAATAATTTCACAAACTAATGATGTAACTGATTATTCGGTTGAATTTAAAAATGTTAACTTCAAATACTTTGATACAGCTGAAGATTATGCAATTAAAAACATTAACTTCAAAATTCCAGGTGGTAAAACTTTAGGAATTATTGGACCAACTGGTTCAGGTAAAAGTACAATTGTTAACTTACTTGTTAACAATATGAAATACATTCAAGAAAACGGAAATATCTTAATTAATGGTATTGAAGTCAGAGACATCAACACACATAACTTACACAAGAACGTAGCTATTGTTTACCAAGATGCGCTTTTATATTCAGGGACAATTAAATCAAACGTTTTATTCGCTAAACCCGATGCAACTAATGAAGAACTCCAAAAAGCTCTTGTAGCATCTTGTGCAAGAAACTTTATTCAGACATTTGAGGATAGTGAAAATCACAAAGTCGAACAAAAAGGTAAAAACTTAAGTGGTGGTCAAAAGCAAAGAATCTCAATTGCAAGAAGTTTAATTATTGACCCTAAAATCTTAATTTTAGATGACTCAACTTCTGCTCTTGATAACTTAACCACAAAGCAACTTATTAAAAATATTAAAGAAAATTACTCTTGCACAACAATTATTATTTCTCAGAAAATTAACTCAATCAAGCACGCTGATAATATTTTAGTTCTTGAAGATGGAAAAATTCTTGACCAAGGAACTCACAAACAATTACTTAAATCTTGTCAATGATATAAAGATGTAGCAACTAACCAATTAGATCAATAGAAAGGAGAAGAAAATATGTCTGATTTAAGAGAAGAACAAAAAGAAATAGCTCAAGATTTACAAGCTAATGAGCAAGTTAAAGTTTTTAAAACACTTAAACAATTACTTTCGTACTTTTGTAGAAGTAAAAAAATATTATTTGTTGCTCTTTTATTTTCATTACTCAACTCTATTTTCTATATCATTGGTAGTTTCTTAATTGGAATAATCGTACAAATCTTCTTTGAACCTTATCTTAATTCACAAATAACTTACCCTGATAAATTTAATTTAACCAACTTTATATTAATGCTATCTGCACTTACGCTTACATTTATCTTGTACGGTATTTGTAGATATGTAGAACAAAGGTTATATATCAAACTGTCTTTTGAAGCTGGTGCAACACTTAGAAAAGAACTGCTTGAAAAGATATTAAAAATGCCTGTTAGTTTTTATGATAAAAACAAAACAGGAGACTTGATATCAACTTTAATTGTTGATGTTAACAATACAGCTAACTCGTTATTCCAAATGATGACGCAAGTTGTAACAAGTATATTCAACATTTGTATAACAATCATTGTACTTATGTTAGTTTCATCACTTCTTACATTGATTGTTTTGCCTGTTACACTGATTTTATTTGGATTAGTTTTCTTACTAATTAAAAAATCACAACCTTACTTTGTTAAAGTGCAAAACTCATTCGGGAGACTTAACGCTTTTGTTGAAGAAATGTTAACAAATACAAAAGTAACTAACTCATTTGATAGACAAGCATATGTTTATAGTGAACTTGAAAAAATCACATACGATATTAGAAAAAGCGCTTACAAAGGTGATGTAATTGCTAAATCATTTGATATCTGATATACACTTATAGCAAACTTTGTTATCTTACTTATCTCAGGTCTTGCTGCAATCTTTTATTTCAAACAAATACATGTTTGAAACTTAATCGGACTTGGAGTTGACCAAAACGGAAATGCAACACCTGCATTTATTATCTTATTTATTTCCCTTAACTGAAACTTTATGGGACCATTCCAAAACATCTTATCAAGCGCATTTAATGCGCAAATTGGAATTGCATCTTCATCAAGAATTTTCAAACTTTTAGAATTTGTTGAACCTGATACATTAAATCAAACAATTGATATTAACTCTATTAAAGGACACGTTCAATTTGATAATGTATATTTCAAATACAATCCGGATAAGTTAGAATATCAACTAAAAGCAGCTTCATTCGATATTAAACCAGGTCAAGTTGTTGCGATTGTTGGTCCAACTGGCGCTGGTAAAACTACAATCATTTCTCTTTTATCTAAATATTATGATTACACTAAAGGTTCGATTAAAATTGATGGAAATGAACTTAGAAACATCAAAACAGATAAATTAAGAGATCATATGACAATTGTGCTTCAAGATTCATTCTTATTTAATGAATCAATTAAAGATAACCTTAAAATGACGAATCCAAATGCAACTGATGAACAAATCATTCAAGCTGCTGAAATGACACATGCCCATCATTTTATTATGAATATGCCTCAAGGTTATGAAACAATGATCGAAAACAATGGTGCTAACTTATCACAAGGTCAAAGACAACTTCTTTCATTGACTAGAGCAATTCTTTCAAATAAAAACTTACTTATTTTAGATGAGGCCACATCAAACATTGATTCAGCAACAGAACAAATCGTTCAAAAAGCTATGTGAGAGTTAATGAAAAATAAAACAACATTTGTTATTGCCCACCGTTTAAGCACAATTAAAAATGCTGATGTTATTATAGTTGTTAATAATGGACTTATTATTGAAAAAGGAACTCACAAAGAGTTATTAGACAAAAAAGGTTTCTACCATCAACTATATACATCCCAATTTGAATTTGAAAATTAATACTAACTCGCAAGCTAAATGCTTGCGTTTTTTTATACTTTTGAAACATTTACTCTATTTCATTAATTTTTATAAAAGTAAGTAAAATACATAAATTTTCAATATCATTTTTTACTTTTTCTATTCATATATAGATGTAAAAGATGTTTCCGATATATATATATATATATATATATAATCAACTTATTATGGAGAAAGTATTGAAAAAATTAGTTATTTGAGCTCTATATGATGATGCAGAAAGTTCATATAAAAATGCAATTAAGGAACATTGAAATAACGAAAAATATGATTTAGAAGTTCATAGTGTCGGAATTAACGACATATCATTTCCAAAAAGCGGTAAATACTTCTATCATAGAATTGATTTATCTATTACAAACTTTAATTTAATTTCTCAATTAAAACAATTGCCTACACCAGACATAATATTAGCATCTCCACCTTGCGAAAGCTGATCTGGAGCAGATTGTAATGGGAAAATGTTTAGAAAAATCGATAGCAACGGAAACTGAGTTGTTAAAAATTCAAGATTTTATGATGAATACAACAAAACTTGCCATCCGGTTAAAAGAAGATACTTTGAACAAAAAGAAAGAGGAAGAATTTTAGGTGAAGCAACTGTTGGTGGAACAATTGAAATAATTAGAAAATTCAAACCAAAAGTTTGGGTTGTCGAAAACCCTGCTACATCAAAGACTTGAGAATTTCAAAAAAATCACTGAGATTTTATGGGATTTGAAAATAAATCAACTTATTCAGCATATGATAGTAGATTCTCTTTAAAGCCCACAATATTTAAATCAAACATTAAGTTACATTTAATTTCTAAGTCAGAAAAGAGAGCTGAAAAAAGCAAACATATGTCACATGGTTCTTATGCTCAAAGAAGCAAAATTCCACATCAATTAATAATTGATATGGTTAATCAAATTGTTAACTACATTGATAAAGATAAAAAAGAAGGTCGTAATGGAAGATAAAATTAAAGTTAAATTCTGAAAAATCGGTACAGCGATGACTCGCTATCTTGATCAATTAAAAGACAGTGTTAATGAGATTTGTAATAATTTAGATTATGAAAGCGTAAGTAAAAACAAATTAAACTTTAAAATATATCCTGAAAGAAATAAAATAAATGTTAATGATATTGAATTTACATTGTACAGATCAAAAAGTAAATTATCAAATGTCTCTAATAGTACAATTGACCAATATTTAAGAATTGTATATTTTCTTTTCAAAAAGGAATTTAATATTCAATTATTAAATGATAGATCAAAATATTATGAAGTCACTTTAGATTTTAAAAAACTTAAAGATGAAATCACTGAACTTCATAAAATTTCACTTAAGATACTAAATGAATTTATCAAAAACGAACTTATGGAAACTGAATTTGTCGATTTCAATGATTCAGAACAAGACTTTTGACTTACTTTTGTATTCTCTCAATATCAATATATGAAATTTGTTAATTCAGATTCTGAAAATGAAAAATTTGATAATAGACTTTATTATTTTTATATACCTAATTACTCAGAATTTCTTTCGGAAAATGAGTCAAATGAACTTTTTGATGCATTAAAAAACTTTATTTCAAATATTGCTAAAAGTCCATCAATTGAATTCAACTTTCCATATACACAATTCATCGATAAGATTAGACAAAATGAAGTTAAAATTAATGAAAATAAGGAAAGTTTAGATACATTAATCGAAAAAATCAATACATCTTTAGTAGAGAAATTTCAAAATCTAGTTACAAACAATGAAACCGAACAATTAAAAACCTCTTATTCAAAATTAGCATCAATAAGAGATTATGTTCAAATGCTTCTCGAAACAATAAAATTTGAATTACCTCCTTATCAAAGAGAGTATGTTTGAAAATTCGACAATATTAAAGAGTTACTTGATAGATTATTTAGTACTCACTCAAATAAAAATTACTATTTAAACAACGTTATTTTCTATAAACTACAAGATAACGAATACTCACTTTTAGACGGTCAACAAAGAACATTAACTATTTCAATTATTGTTTTATGTTTATGAAAAGTAACAATGGGTCAAATGTATTTCAAAATTGATCCATCACGCCCAAAAAACGAATGAAGCGAGCAATTAACTGAAGTGCTAAATAAATACAAAGGATTGTCATTCATATTTTGACACGCATATAATTTGATTAAACACCATCGTAACAAACCTCATTTATCTGTTTATGAAAGTTCAAACAATTATGAACATTTGAAGAATATAGGACAACTAATTAACAAGGTTGATGATAACATTTTTAGAGAAATCGAGAATTACATTATAGCTTATGCGCTTGATATTCATGGTGATTTAAATTTATCTAAGCTTAATGATTTTGCGACCAGATTTTTAGATAGCTCATATCTTACGGTCACTATTGTTGATAAAATTAATCCTGAAGAATTATTTGAAACACTTAACTCTACAGGTGTGCAATTAACTAATTTCGAATTATTTATAAACTTTGTCTATTACAAACTCATAGACTTAAAATCTAAAGATTCTTCATTTCTCACAAATGAATTTAAAGATGAGTCTGTTGTAATTGATGATATAAGAAAAAAACTTTTTGACAAATATATTCCTACGAAATCAGAAGACAAAGATAATAAGAAAATAGATAAATTCAATGATCATTTTAACGATTTTACTGAACATATATACTTTAGAATTGTGAATCTTAGAAGTTTAAAATGTGAAAACAACCGTTGTCTCATTAAATCAAACCAAGAATGTAGTTATTTTGATGATAATGCCGAAAAGATTGAATCAATTCATAAAAATAATAATAAAAAGGATAGAATCAATCAACAAAAGCTTCAATTTGTATTTGATTATCTATGTCATTCAAAAAATAATATTGAAAAAGTTCTTCAAGCATTTTATAAATACTTTGCAATTTTTATCTATTTAACGTTACCTGAAGAAAATAGGACATTGCCATACTTCCAAAACGTTAAAGAATTAACAGGATTTAAAGAAGAAAATTCATTATTTAAATTCATGTTGAGAATTTGTAAATTGGATGTTACAAAATCAATACTTTGAGATATTCTAGAAAACAATAATTACTTTTGCGCTAGAAAAAATGATGACAAATCGAATAACATAATCAAGGAAAATATAATAAAAAATTATCTTCTATATTTAGAAAAATCTATTTTAGTTTGAAAATTACTTGATTTCAAGGGGCAATCAATGACTGAAGTGTTCAAATCACTTCTTCTTAACATAAATTTAAATCAAGCAAAAACTATAGATTATTCTAAGAGGTTTAAAAATGTTATTAGAAATAACAAATTCTTCTATATAGACGATATTAGATTGAATAACTTGAAATCAATCATAAGTAGCAAATTTTCAAGCACAGATGATAGTGGCAATAGCAAAAATATATACATTAAAATTTTTCTAGCAAGAGTTAATTACTATTTAAAAAACAATATGTCAATGCTTCCTAATATGAAATTGAATCAATCTCTTGATTGAAATCAATTTTTAGATTCTTGCGATTTAGAACACAATATAGCAAAGGAATCTAAAATTCAAAACAAATTAGAAGCTGCAAAATGAGATGAAGTTAAAGCTTATATTTTTAAGATGGGTAATTTATCATTACTAGAAGAGAGTGAAAATAGGAAAAAAAGCAATGATGCAAATATAACTTATAGATCACAAAATGACAATAATTACACAGAACACGGTTATACAGATGTTAATGGTAAATGCATTTTAAATAGCTCTGAATGAACAACAAAGTGAATTAATCAAGTTGATAAAAATAACTCAAAAGAATCAGTTAATGAAAACATACATAAGTCACTTAAGAATATTGATGAAAAAACAAATCAATACATTGAATTATTCACTAAAATGTATCTAGAAAATGATGAAACAAAACTATAACTATTCACACCTTCACAAGCTTTTACGCTTGTGATTTTTATATCCAAAATACTACTAGATAAAAAAATTGACACCCTAAACCAAAACCATATCTTTGATATGGTTTTTTCTTTTTTCTTGTAAAAAAAATCACAAGCAAAAACCTGTGATTGAATCGTAAAAAGGGAATATTACAACTTTTTAATGAAGTTAGTTATTTTCTATACCTCATTATCCTATTGCTACTTTTGAACCAGCTGTATAGACTAAAACGTATTTTCTATCTGATTCTGGAATATCTCATTTATCTAATACAAAGATTGGAAGAATATGACTTTGTGTTCCATCTAGTGTAGAAGCATTTCAAATGAGATTATCATTTACATAAAGTTTAAGTCTTAAATCTCCATAGTAACTTGCATTAATTGGGAAGTAACCGTTAAAATTGTAAGCTTTTGCAGTTTTTGAAAAGTCTCCTAAGTTATTGGAAATAACTGATGGTAATGTGTTCCCTGGAATGCTTGGATGTCAAGAACGTGAATTATCTAAATCAAATTCAAGTCTAATTTTGTCCCCAGTTGCAAAATCAATGTGTCTTGCAGTTGATGAGTCAATTAATTGTTCAAAGAATGCTCCACCGATGTTTGCAAAATCTCTTGTTGAAGAGTTTTTAGATGCAGTTGCGTTTAAAACGAATGTAAATGAGTTGTCTTCTGTAAATGTTTTTGTGAAGACTGATGTATTTTTATCAATATTAAACTTATCACTTGTTATATTTGTTTTAACAAATGCTTGAAGCAATGCAACTCATAAAGCATTTTGATAATTAAATGCTGTGCCGTCAGAAATCTTGTAATTTCAAGCACCATTTGCATAGCTGTTAATTACATTATTTAATCAGTTTTTATTCACATTATTTGTTCCATCTTGTAAAAATCTTTCTTTATATTTGATTTCATATTTTCTAGGGAATAATCAATAATCATCAAGTGAATTAGGAACAATAGTTGAAGCAGCAGGTGTTAAATCAGGAACTACACCTGTTTTAACTCAATAGTTTGCTATTGGGCTTTTATCTTCTTTAACAAATGTTGTTGCTAAATAAGGATAGTTTCCTTGATTATTTAAAATTTCTAATTTAAGAAGTCTCTCTTCATTATCATCGTGATTATATTCAAATGTAACAACTTCATCATCATAATCAATTGAACTTTTATCTAATCTAATGTAAGGATCATTATTGCGTCCTCTTAAACGAGTTTTGTATTGAAGTGTGATTAGACCTGAATCAAATAAAGGTTTTAAATCACGAATTGAAAGAGTTTGATATTTAGATGTGTTATCAATAGATAACAATTTAAATGATCCTTCAAATATTTTTCTAGGACCAATTACATAATCTGCATATCCATCATCAGCATTATTTAGACAATTTAATACTAAATATGTTGCATATTGCATGTTTGTTGTTAAGTAATTTAGTAAATTACCTTTATCAATTCTTTCATCAATATTAGCTTTAATTTGATTAATTTCATCTAATCTAGAAATAAAGAATTCAACCTTATCTGTGTCGTGCTCAAATTTGTATGATAAGTTTTCTTTATCAGCTAAGAAATCTTTTAAGTAGTACTTAGAATTATCCGGATTGTTAGAGATTTGAACAATTTGTTCGAATGCATTATTAACTTTTTCTATTGCAATTGTATTAGCAACATTAAGGATATTTTCTACTTCATTTTTAAGAGTTTTTAATTCATCTAATGATTTATTTTCATAATCATCTAAAGTGGATAAATCAAAGTTTGTAATTTGATCTGAACCAAATAATGTTTCATTTTGTTTTACTTTATTTAATGAATTTAAATTTTCTCTTATGTATGCAACATAATCATCTTTACTTTCAGCAGATTGAGCAGCATTGATAATTATGTTTGCAACTTTATCAAATTTATTTCACTCACCACTTAACTCAAATAAGTATTTAGAATCTAATCGATTTCTAATTAACTCAATTAAATTATCTTTTGTGTCTTGAGAAGTAGCTTGAATATCAAAATTATCAATTTGATCACTTGTATTGTTTTGAACAATGTTAATTAAAACTGTATAACTTTGTGGAGCTACCACTACATTAACTTCGTTATTTTGAATTTCATCAATTGTTATTGATTGAATAACATCTTTATTCGAATCAATTAAGACATATGAATCAGGAACTAAACTACTTTCAATAGTAATTGAGTTTTCATCCATATTAAGTTTTTGTGTTGTAGTCGCAACAATATCATTATTTAAATCCTTAAAATTAATTGTTATTGTTTTTCTATTTTCAACAATTTCAATTTGAATTTCTGAAGTTCAGGGACTTACACCTGAAATTGATGTCACTTTAACATCACTTGGTAATTGTTGTTTAATAAGTTCACTAATTTTTGCTTCATCATCTTGATAATTAACTTGAATTTCAAAATCTTGAATATCTTGTTTATGTGATTCATTTTTGACTATTTTAACTTGCACACTATAGTTTTTAGGTAAAACTAAAACATCGACAGAATTATCCACTATTTGTTCTATAACTTCGCTTTCAATCACTTCTTTATATGAGTTAACTAAAACATAAGAATTAGGAACCATATTACTGTGGACAGTTAATTGATTCTCATCAATATTTATTTTTTGTGTTGTTGTATCAACAACAGAACCGTTAGAATCAACAAATTTAATTGTTACAGTTTTTCTATTCTCAACGATATCAATGTTAAATGTCTCAACTCAAGGTTTAATATTACCAATTGAACTAACTTTGACATCTGCAGGAAGATATTCCTCTATTAATTCTTTGACCCTAGTCTCATCATCTTGATAATTAACTAAAATATTAAAATCAGAAATATCATCTCTATGAGAGTTATTTTGGTTAATATGAACTCTAACTGCATAGTTTTTAGGAAGCGCAGTTAATTCAATAGTATTATTTGTAATTTCATTTACCATAACACTATCTAGAATTCGCTTGTTCGAATCAACTAAAACATAACCATCCGGAACTAAATCTGAACTTACAACAATTGAATTTTCTCCAATAGGAATTCTTTTCTCTCTTTTTTCAATAACACGATGGAAATCATTAAAGTAAATTGCTATAGTTTTTGTTCTTTCAGTAAGTTCTAAGTAAATAACCTGAGATCACCGTCCAATTCCTGAAATTGATTCGATTTTCACATTATTAGGTAATTGGTTCGCAATGAGTTCAAGAATTTTAATTTCATTATATTGATAGTTAACTGAAATCTTAAAATCTTTAATATCTTGTAAGTAGTAATCAAATTGATTTCTTTCTATTGAAACTTGAATATCGTAATTTTTAGGTCATATTTTAATAAATTCATTTGATATTGGAGCTTCATCTCTTATCAACTTATCAACCGGTTCTCCGTATTTATTCAATAAAACATAGTTTTCCGGATCAGGATTAGTGATTTCTCATTTACCATTAATTTTTTTTGCAATACTCTTAAGAGTTTCAGGTTCTTCGTCCCTGGTATAAGCGTTTCTTAATATCACTTTTACAGCTTCTTCAGTTTTATTTGTGTATTTTAGACCAAAATACACAGCAGGTGCAGTTACCGCTCCAAGTACTCCTGTGAATGCTAAAAGTATAATAATCTTTTTATTTCTTTTTGAAGTTTTACTAGTCATAAATTTGTCCTTTTTATTATTTTTAAATATACTAAATTAACACTCTTATATCGCTAAAAAAATGAAATAAATTTTGAGCTTGAAATCAACAAAAAAGCAAGCTAAGATAGCTTGCAAATTTAATTATTTTTTAAGGTCGTTTACTGAACCAATGTAAGCGAATTTTTCTGGATTTACATCAATAAATTCACCATTAATAATTCTAACGACTGAATCCACAGTTTGATCTAAAGGTACAAAAACCCCTTTTCTTAATGTGAAATGTTCAGTCATAAAGAAGTTTTGTGAGAAGAAGTTTTGCAACTGTAATGCTTTTTTAACGATTGTTTTTGATTCATCATCTAACTCATCAAATCCTAAAATAAGCATAACATCTTCAATTTCTTTATATCTTTGTAAGATGTATTTTGTGTCTAAAATAGCTTGATAATGCTTTGAACCAATAATTTCAGGATTTACGTTATTTGATGAAGAAACCAACGGATCAAAAGCAGGGAAAATGTTTTTAGCACTAATTTCACGTGAAAGCACAAGTGAAGAGTTTAAGTGGTTAAATACAGCAACAGCTGATGGGTCAGATAAATCATCCATTGGTAAGAAGACTGTTTGGAATGATGTAATTGAACCATTTTCATTTGTATAAAGTCTTTCTTCAGCTTGTGAAATTTCAGTGTTTAAAGTTGCTTGATATCCACCAATGGATGGTTTTTTGTCAAGTGATGCAGCAACTTCATTTCCAGCTTGTAAGAAACGGAAAATGTTGTCAATGAATAATAAAACATTTTCTTTATTGTTGTCTCTTAAGTATTCAGCAGCAGTAATTCCAACTGGTACAATACTCATTCTTGAACCTGGGTTTTCATTCATTCTTGAAATGTACATTGTTGAGTTTTGTATTAAGTTAGATTCAGTTAAATCATTGTATAACTCAATAGCTTCTCTTGAACGTTCTCCTGATCCAATGAAGATAGCTGATGTGTTAGTTTTTTGTTTTGATAGGTTGAAAATAATTTCTTTCATTAAAACAGTTTTACCAACTCCGGCTCCTCCAAAGATACCGATTTTATCTCCATCTAAAATAGGAACGAAAAAGTCAATAGCTTTAATACCTGTTGTTAAAAGCTGTGCTCTTTTTTCGTAGTTTGTATTTGTTACAATTGTTGAATCCATTTCAACTGTTTTTGTAACTTTTGTTTTAGGTGAGCTTAAGTTATTTCCAAGCACATCGTAAATGTGTCCTTTTGCTTCATTTCCAACAGGCACCATAAATGAATGGTTTAATTTTTCAATCTTATCATTGATTGATAAGTTATCTTTTAAGTCTACAATAACTGCTAATAAAGTATTTTCATTAAGAATTCTTTTAACTAATAAATATGAACCATTGTCGCTTTTAAGAAGTGAATTAATAGCTGGTAACTTTTCGTTTTTGAATTGAATTTCAATTACGTCGCTTCATAATTTTGTTATTTTAGCACTCATTATTTACTTCCTTTTAATTCATTTTTAATTTTGTTGTGAATTTGTTCTATTAGTTTTTCATCAGTAGTTAAGAATTCTTTAGCAGTAGGTAATTGTCATTGTAGATTAAATTTATTTGAATATTTATTAAGCAAGAATGCGAAGTAGTTTTTAACTAATTCATGATCTTTAGTTGTATCATTAATTAAATCATCAACAACTTTCTTGCAAGTTGCATTAGATTTTTCGTATTCAATAATGAATTTGATTGCTTTGTTAATTTGCAAATCAGATAAGTTATTTAATAAGTTTCATTGAATGATACGTGAAATTAAGTAAATATCTTTTTCATCGTATGATGAAACACCTTTTTGATTAAACATTTTTTCAATTTGGATTCCTCCTAACATAAGTGAATTAATGTCATCATTAAGGTCGTATTTAACAGCAAGTAGTTTTGCTTGTTTTTTGAATGATCTATATAACTTACCAACAATTTTTGCGCTTTGGTTCATTAATTTGTTTTGAACTCCACCACCAATACGTGAAACTGATAAGTTAACATCGATAGCTGGATATTTGTTAAGCGCAAATAATTCTGAGTTTGTAACAATTTGACCATCTGTAATTGAAATAACATTTGATGCAATTAAAGATGTAATATCGTTATCAACTGTTTGAATAATTGGAAGAGCAGTAATTGATTTTCTATTGTGGAATTTACCGCTTCTTTCAAGTAATCTAGCGTGTGCATAGAACATATCACCAGGGAATGCTTCTTTACCAACTGGTTTGTTGATTAATAAAGCAATTTCTCTGAAAATGTTTGCGTGTTTTGTTAAGTCATCAAACACGATTAAAACATCATCTTCATAAGAAACATTTTCAGCGTGAGCCATAGCAATATATGGAGCTAAATATTGTTCATATGGTTTATCACTGTTTGCAGTTAAGATGATTGTGTATTCATCAGCACCATGTTCTTTAAGTAAATTGTAAACATTTGCAATTTCGCTTTGTTTTTGTCCAATTGCAACATAAATACATTTAACATTTTTGTCTTTTTGGTTAATGATTGTGTTTAAAGCAATAAATGTTTTACCAGTTTTTCTATCACCAATAATAAGTTCTCTTTGTCCTTTTCCAACAGGAATAAGCAAGTCAATTACTGAGTAACCTGTTTTTAATTGCTCATCAAGAGGCATATAAGACATTAAGTTGTTATTAACGTTAAAGATTTCTGAAGCTTGCTCATAGAATTCAAATTTTTCTTTAGTAACTTCAGGGAATAAAATGTCACCGTTAATGTCAATGATTTTTCCGAAGTAGTTTTTTGCAGTTTTAACTTTTGTATCAACTTTAGCCCTAATTACTTCTGCACCAATTTTATATTCTTCAGGATTTTGTTTAATTAAACAAAAAGCACGATCTTCTGTTGCTGAAATTACCATTAATAAAGCATCTTTATTATCTTTTAAATGGTAAATTTCATTTTGTTTGTAATTTGTTTGGCCACTTATTTCAACAACATAGTCATAAATGGCTGATATGTATAATTTATTTTCCATGTTCTTCCTTTACTTTAAATTAGCTTTCTTTTTGTTTAAACTGCTAATGATTATTGTTCCAATTAATAAAAGCGTAATAAGTGTACCGATTGTAATTAAAACAATGTTTGTGTTTTTTGTTGATTGTAAATTTTCTTTAAGAATCAATTCATTGTAAGCTTTTTGGTATTGTGTTCTGATGTTTTCACTTTCATTAGTGATGTTTTTATTTTGAGTTACGATACCTAAATTAATGAATTGTTTTTGAACTTGTTCTAACTTTATGTTGAAAGTTTGAAATTGTTGATTTTTAAATGTGCTTACTTGTTCAATTCTGTCTAAGTCTAAAATTAAGTCTCTTAAAGTTGATAGCGCTTCATTAACGTCGCTAAATGTGAAATTAAAAGAATTTAAGTTAGCTTCAATAACTGATTTAATTTCAGGTACTGAAATTTGTTTTGAAAATTCGCTATATAAGTCTTTATATGCACTTGTTAATAAATTAAAGTAAGTTCTTCCTTTAATTGTTTGTGCGTGAATAGAGTTAGTGAATGCATCTTTTGAGTCTTCTGATAATGATAAGTTGATTAAATCACCTTTATCATTTTTAAAAGTTACATCCTTATAGTATTCAACTGCGTCATTTATGATGTTTGTGAATTGTTGATTGTTAATAATTTTTACTGCAACAAAGATTTGGTCAAAGACAATTTCTTGAAGTTTTCTATTTCCAAGTTTTTCAAAAACTAAATCTTTGGTAATTCCAAGTGCATCATAGTAACCTAACATCGAAGATTCAATTGCATTACTTACAACTTGCATTGATTGAGCATATTGTGCATCTGAATATCTAGTCACTTCACGTTCATAAGATGTTTGTTTCTCATCTGATGTATTTGTTAAAGTAATTGTTGCAATTAACTTGCCATCTTCTTCTCTTAAGCCTGTAACGTTGTATTTAAGTAATTTTAATAATGGATTAAAGAAGAAAACTGCTTCATTATTGAATTTAGCATTTTGTGAATTTACTAAACTAATTAATTCTGCATTTGAAGTGTTGATGTAGTCACCTGTAAGTATTGGAGAAAGTCTAGGAACGTTTTCTTCAGCAACTGAAACTACAATTGGGTCTTCTTCGATTTTGTCTTCAGGTAAGATTGGAAGAATCGGTTCTTCAACAACTTCATTGAATTCTTGGTTTTTCTCGATGTCAAATTTCATTGTTCTCTTATTAAGAACCGATAAGAAATAAGCATCTCAAGAATCAAAACCTTTAGGTATATTTAAATCTAATTTTGCATCATCATCTAAAACTTTGAAAACTTCTTCATCTTTTGCATATTTAGGAAAGTCTTCTTTTTCTAAAAGAATATCTCTTCAAGATGAAGATAGCGATTCAATATAGCTATTTGTTTGGTTCAAAATCGCACTTTGAGTAAGTTGATTATTAATTACTTCTGCTTCTTCAGGAATGACAACTTTTCCTTCTGTGTCTATAGCACTTACTTTTTCGTAGTTATCTGGTGTAGCTTCACCAATCATAAGTGGTCCAAAATCATTTTTAAAGTAAGTAATGTCTCCTAATTTGTAAGTTTCATTTGTAAGTAAATTAGGGAAAATGATGTTAAATCCATTTTCAATTGGATTTGAAACTATTTGATCTTTTTGAGCCTTTAAATAATTTACAAACTTTTTATAGTAAGTAATTCTTTTTAAATGTTCAATATTTGGTTCTGCTAAATTTTGCTTTTCATAATCTGCTACTTCTAATTCAAGCTTTTTAATATACTCTTCAAGGACTAATGGTAATTTTTCATTGAAAATGTTTTTTTGCATTTCCTTAGTTTCAGGAAAATTAGCAACAGGCTCTTTTTCTGTTTCAGTTGTATCACTTGCTGTTTCATTTTCATTTGTAGTTGCTGAAATAACCGAAAGCGGTAATACTAATGAAGAAGAAATAGCGCCTAATTTAAGTCATCTTCTTATTTTCATAAATCCTCATTTTCAAATAATGAAAAGTAAATTTGAGCTTTAAGCTTGAATGCTTTTCTTTTTAGTTTTTCTAATCTGTTGATTAAATCAATGTCATTAGAAGCATATAAAGCAAATTTTGTTTTTAGCAGTTCCCTTTTAATTTCTTTGTATTTTTTATTTAATGAATGTAATTGTGTTTTATTTTTATCATCTTGCGCAAAAGTATCAAATGAATTATTGTAGAAAAGGACAATTTGATTTTCATTACTTTGGACAAATAATGAATCAAATATTAAAAAGTATTCTTTTGAATTTGTTTTAAGTGAGCATAAAACTTTTTTGTGACTTGAAATTGTGTTTTTATCAACTTTTTGTCAACTATCTTTTAACTGATGATTGATTTTTAATTCAGAAATCTTAAGATGTCTTTTAACATTTTTAGCTGATACTAAAGTTAAATCAATCATTAGTTCCCCTTTCTGATTTCATGTAATAAGTCTTTTTTCTTGCTAAGCATTGAGATTTGTTCAATTTCTTTTTCTCTTTTAACTTTTAAGAATTGTCTTTTTTGGAATTTGATTTTTTCTTCTAAATCATTAAGAGTACTGTTTTGAGCAACTAACTTATATTTTTCATAAATTAAAGCTGACTCAGTTAAAAGTGAAGAAATAGCAAAGTTTAAGTAAGACTCAGTTTCTGAATCGATAAACTCATTTAAATCTTGTGAAATTTTGTGAGTGTTGATATTTGAGTTAAATAATTGACCGTGTTGATGGTGTTTAAGTGTGAAATTATTCATATTTACAGGAAGAAGTTGAATATGTTTTTCTTTAATCTTTGTTGAGTTAATTACAAAGTTTAAGTTTGCATAATCATTAATTTTGAAGTTGTTAATAATGATTTTTGGAAGTAGTTCATTTAAGTAATCAACTTCATTTTTCTCAAAGCTAAATAAGATATTAAATCCGTTGTCACTAGCAAACTTAATTGCTTTTTGACCAATAGCAATAATGCTATCGTTAGATTTGTTGATAGCTTGAAGCAAGTACTTTTCATGTTTTTGATATGAGTTAGTACTATATTTTTCTTCTTCTGTAATGTAAATTCAAAGTGTTTTTAATCCACCTAAAGTAAGCAAGTCACTTTTTTTATTAAGAGCAAAATCATTGATTGAATATTTATCAGTAATTTGCTCAATTATGAATTTTGAATAGTTAGCTCTATCTAAACAGTAACTAATTTGTTTAGATAGTCTAAGTAAGTTAATTAAAGTAATATTTTTCTTTGATTCAACGATTTTATAAATCTTTTTAAGAGAATTGTATTTTGATTCAATGGTTTTACTGTTCATTGATAATTCCAGGACCTATAAATAATTTATAAACATTGTTTTCTTTTAATAAAAGAACACTCGGTATAAATTCGATAATGTAATTCTCTTCAATTAGTTTATTTATGTATTCATTAAAGTCTGAGTTCAATTGTGAAACAGAGCTTCTAAGTATTGTATCTGATACAGAAACATTTTGTTTTTGTTCAGTTTTAGGAATTTGATCATATAAACTAAATTTTGAATCAATAGTTCAGGTGATAACAAATTTATCTAATAAAAGATTATTTTTTCTGCTAATTCATTTTTGAATACTATCTGTCAAAGGTTTTAAATCTTTTTCAGTTAAGTTGTATTCAATTAAAAATGAATTTCAGAAACTTTCATTTGAAACATAAGTCGGTTTGCTTTTAAATCTTTCAAAGTCAGCAAATAATTTTGATTGATAAACTTTTGCTTTTTCTAAGTATGCTAAAAGCTCTTTATTTTTCATTTTATTTTTCTTAAACATAAATTATTTACCTCTCTTTGTAAAGTGTTTTCTTTTTTCATAAAGCAAAGCAAATATCTTGATAAATCCAGTATATGCTATAGATGAAAGTGCAAATAGAATATAAAGCATAATTGTGACCAGTGCAAGAATTGTTAATATATCTCAATTCTTTGTAAGCACTAATATTGCTCAGTTATCATTACTTAATGTAGCGTGTAAGAAAATGCTAAACACTAATGAAATTGTTAGGAAAACTAACATAGCTAAAAGCATTGAATTTTCTAAATTATTTAATTTATTAGCTTTATTGTATTTAACTAATCCAAAGTTAATTACAAATAAAACAAAGAATAACAAGTTGATAATTAATCTGTTAAAGTAGTTTAATTGAGTGTTTGCAACTAATAAAACAAATAATGAAAGTAATTCCAAAAATACAAATGCTGTTTTGTTTGTTAATAATTGATTTTTGAATTTTGTAAATCTACTTGTAATTACAAGTCCATTTAAGATTGCAACTAATGAAATAAACACAGCAAATAAAGTAACTTTTGTGGTTGTATCTTCACTAATATCGATTGGTTTGTAAGCGTATTTTGCAAGTGTGTAAATTGCAAAGAACATTACAGGTAAGATAAATGCAAGAATTAATTTTGTAAGTGATGCAAATAAACTGTTTCTGTAAACTACACTTGATAAGTTTGAGATGTTTGAGTAAACTTTTAAACTTAGAAGTAAGATAAGTGCAAAAACTAATCCAAAAATAGATAAGTTTTTGTAAACTGCATTTTCACTGAAAATTCTAGTTAGTTTATTAATGTAAACGTTGTTTACAAAAATACCAACAATTCTTTGTGTTTCAATGCTTCCATCTTTTGATTTTGAAACTTGAACGTTATTAACCATTAAAACAAGCATTCATAATCCAATTCCGAGTAAAACGTATTTGATTATAGTATAGCTTGAATCTAAAACTAATTTCTTGATGTCAATTGAAAAATTTCTTGATTTTTGAACTTGTGTGTATACATCAAAAGTTAAATCAATAACTAAAAGTGGTATAAGTAAAAATGAGTTATAAATTAATCATTTTGCAGAAGTATCTTTTGTAGTAGTTATAAAAGTAAAAGTATAAAATCCAAATGTAATAAGTGCATAAGTAATGTATGCAACATATCAGTAGATGTAACTTGAAAACTTCAAGTTATTTTTGTTTATGACAAAATAACTCTTAGTCATAGCGATAATAATCAGCAATGATAATAAAGTTAAGTTGAATAAAACAAAGAAGTTAATACTTGAGTTTATTTTGAAACTTCTATCAAACAGAATTGAATAATCAATTCCTGTTTGAACGCCTTTGTTAATAAAGTAATTGAAAACAATTCCAATTGAGCTTATTAACAAGAACGAAAGTACAAGTGAAATTAATTTAAGAACATTTTCTTTACTTCAGTTTAATTGTAATAAATTGGTTTTACTATTAACTGAATGAGATTTCTGCATCGCCACCTCCACTTGGATCAAAGTTAGCTGATTTAACTACTGCTGTTTTACCAAATTTAGTAAATGCTTGTGAGCGATTTAATCTGTCAGCCATTGTTTGGTTATCTACGTAAATTGTTCTAAATACATTTTTACCTGATTCAATTAATCCGTATAATTCTGGACCTCAGTTATCGTCTAAGTCACGTGCATTACCTTGAATGTATAATGTGTTAACTTCTACAGGACTAACAAAATGTAATTTAGGTCTTTCAGGTCCTTTGATAAGCATTGCAGATCATTGTTGAGCCGCTAACGTGTCAGCGTTAACTGTGAATATATTTGTGTTATTGTAAAGAGTTAAGTTTTTAAATACTCTATTGTGGAAACGCATTCCTTCAAGACTTCTGATGTTTTTGTTTAATGAGAAATCAAGTCAAGTAGGTCAAGAACCATCTCCGAATTCTCCTTGGAAAATTCTTTCATTGTATCTATCTTTGAATGCAATATCAAGACCTTCGTTGATTTCTTCTAATGTATCATCTTTATCAAATCTAAGTCTGTTAAATACAATTGAACCTGGCATATTTGTATTATCTTGCATAGCTGCGAATGTGTAGTCAAATGTAATATTTTTTACACCACGTAATGCAATAGGGTCAATTCCTCAATCTTTACTTAATAAGTCATTTGAACTATAAAGGTCTAATTCTTGGATTCTCTTATCTTTAAGTGCAATAAGTGAAGTTGTATCTTTACCTTCAAAGAATAAAGTTAATTTTTGAATTGATTCAGGAAGTTGTTTTAAAATGTGTCTAAATTCTTGACGTTTGTCTTTAAGACCCATATTTTTGATTACAAGTACATCAATTTGTTTGTTAGCTTTTTTAACTTTATCTAAAAAGCTTAAGAATGAATTGTAACCTTTAGTGTTAGCTGCATCAAGAATTGCCATAACTTTGTTTGTTTTGACTTTTTCTTTTGCAATAGCACTTTCTGGTTTGTATTCATAAATTTCAATCCCTTTATCAGCACCTGCTCCATATCTTGAATATTCAGAAGTTTTATTTCGTTTAGAGAAACCTTCATATTCTAAGTTTCTAATTTGTTTTGAATTTCTGTGATATTGTGATTCATAAGCAAAATATGAATTTTTATGTCTTCTTATATATTCATTACGCACAACATTATCTTCTAAATTAACATGTGCAAAACTACCGAATCCTGTATCACCTCAATGGAAACTTGGAACCATACCTTTGTTAAGGTAATTTTCAAGTTCTCTATTTATAGTTTCAAGTGTTATCTTAAATGCGTATGCTTGTTGAGGATCTTTAAGTAATTTAAAAAGATATGAGAAATCTGCGTTCTCTGGATAATTAATTTGAGGATTGTTATTAGCAATCTTAATGATACTCTTGTTTAAAAGCTCTTTATCAGCTTCTGTTAAATCATTTGGATTTTTATTAAATATGCTGTTAATAACAGAAAGATTTTCTCTAATTTCTCTTTTCATTTCCTCTTTGACTTTTGTAACTTTGTCAATAGGTTTAGGTTTCATTGTTGCAAAATCTAAATCTTTTGCAGCTTCTGGGTTAGCGTAACCTTCGATTGCTTTTGAAGGTTCTGTAGATGGATCTGGCTCAGGTTCAGGTTCTGGTTCTGGAGGAGTCACTATAATTGGTTGTTCAATAATAGGCTCTGTAGGTTGCTCAGGTTCTGGTTCTGTGGTTTTAGGTTGTTCTGTATAAACACTATCTTCTGCTTTATCCGGATCTTCTGGTTCTGGTTCTTTTGGTTGCTCTGGTGTTGGAGCAGGATCTGGCTCAGGTTGTGGATCAGATCCAGGTGTTGGGGTCACAGGTTCTGGATCAGGCGCAGGAGCAGGATCAGTAGGCTCAGGTTCTACCGGATCCGGGTTTGCTGGTTCAGGGTCAGGTACAGGTTCTACTGGATCTGGCTCTGGATTAACAGGTTGTTCTGGTTCAGTAACAGGTTTTGTTGGTTCTGGTTCTACTGGTTTTGGATTTTCAACAGTTGGTTGTTCTGGTTCGATTTTGACTTTAATTTTTAAGTTATTATCTTTGTTTGAAGAATTTCTGTCGCTATATAAAACATCGTTTTCATTGATGACTGTAGCGATTCCACGTGACTGAGTAATAACTCCTAAGTCTTTTGTTTTTGGTTTAGCATTATCACTAATTGTTTTAGCTGCAACAACACCTACAACAGCTAGTGCAGAAACGGCACCAATATTGATTATTATTTTTTTTCTTTTAGCTTTAATCATAATTAATACCTTTCTTTAATTATTTGTTGAATTTATATTCTTCAGGAATTAAATTTGCTCCTTGTTTGAATAAGTAAGTTTGAATGTTTGGATATAACTCTTGTAATGCTTCACGGTATGATGATCTTTGATTTTCTCCTCCACCGTAAATTAAGTCATATTGTTCTAATTTGTATTTACCATAGAAACCATTGTAAGATTCACCTTCAGATCTAAATGCTTGAGTTAAAGCAGTTAATGACACACCTGTTGAATCAGCTGTTGCATAGTTAATTCCAACAATTTCATTATCAATTGTTCTTACTGATGAACCTGACGCACCAGATAAAGGCTGTCAAGCACCTAATGAGTAACCTAATCCATAGTTTAAGTATCTATCTCCTGTGTAAGTTGAAGCAGAATCTCTAATTACACCGAATTTGTAACCTTCATTTTTGCTTGAATTAATTAATGGAGAAACGATTGTAATATCAAATACACCAGGCATATCGATGAAGTTTCTTACGCTTAGTGATTTGTTTCATCCACTTCCGTATTCTTTTGTGAATACTTTTTTATCAACTTGTTGACCTTCTGCAACATAAACAGGTTTATTAGTTCAAATACTTTGACTAAATCCTGAATCAATAATTGCAACTTCAGATCTTTCTAACACCTTACGGTTAAATAAGTGGTCAGTTTTAGCATTTGGGAAGGCTACTGAAATTAAGTTGATTTTTGATTTTGGGATATTTGCAGTTTTATCGTTTGTTAATCTGACATTAGGTATCATTGTTTGTTCATCTTGTTGATATGTAGCCTTTAAACTCTTTGTAGCAAACTTGAATTTTTCATTTTCATTTCAGTTTGCAAAATTACTTGTAGCTAATCTAGCTAATTCAGCAGCTGAACTAACTGATTTTGGTTCACCAAATGTGTTTTGTGGATCTCCATTAATTGAGTTGTATTCATATGTATTATCTGAATTGCTAAAATCAAATTCGAGAACAGCAAAGTCTGCTGCTTCTTCTAATTCTGATAATGGTGAATTTGTATCTACATAATCTCTTGGACTAGTTCTTAAGAAGTCAAGACCGGCGTAAACTAGTTTAACTTGTGATGGTTTGAAACTAAATATATCAACTGTTGGTTGAAGTTCATTAGCTTTTAATCATTGGTCAATTGGAGTTTCATCGTTAAAGTGTAATAATTGGATACCTACAGTTTCACCAATTACACCTTGTTTAAGTCAGTTTTTAGCTTCAGTATATTTTGCTAATCATTTTGGATTTCATTGTTCAACTTGAATTCTCTGCACTTCTGCATATAAAGGTGGTAAGTCATTTTCTTTAACTGCTAGAGCTTGTTTTTCGTATCTATCAGCTTCTGCTTGATTACCTGTATATAAAGCTTCATATTTTTTATCTTCATATGACTTAATTTCATCATCTTTAGCTTTAATTCTTGCACTAACTTCTTCTGTTAATTTGTGGTATTCTGCATCAGCATCTTCAACTACCTTTGTGTATTTATTGTAGTTATCAGCTTCAGTTTGTAAATCATTAATGTGTTTGAATCTTGATTGACTTGACGCATTTGCAGTTGATGCAGCAAATGCTTGAATAACGTGAATATTTGTTGCGATATATCATTTTGTTGGATATCCATTTTCATCAAGTTTGTAATCTAAAATTCACGCAGAACCATTGTACATTCTGTGCTGATCTATTAATGGGTTAGTGTTCATAAGCTTAATAGCATAAGATTGAAGAGCAGTTTTCTTGTACATTTCATTAGCTAAATATCTAGGCAATCCTCTATTTAAAGGAACTGAATCTCAGTAAGCTGCTTTCGTGTCGTCTCTTAATGGGTTTAATGATAAAGTTCCATCAGAGTTTACGACAGAGAAGTTTCTAACAACAGCACTTTCGAATGTAGGTTGACCTTCTGCTTTAGCTTTTCGGTCATATGCCTCAATTTGCTCTGGTGTTAATTTTAAGTTATCTGCTAATTTTGATGAATAATCACCACGATAATCTTTAAGAGCTTTTACATATCCTTGTAAATCAAGAACATTTTTCTCTGACTCTGGAAGTTTTTTATATGCTGCAGGATCTGTTTTGTAAAGTTCAGGCGTACCTGGAATATTTAATCCAACACCTGGATTTGTAGGTCTTGTAGGAATTTCAGGTTCCACAACAACTTTATCACCCTCGCTACCACCATTATCTTTAGGATTTTGAGGATCGTCTTTTTTAGGATTTGCCGGATTTTCAGGTTTTGGTTTTGTTTGTCCACAAGAAATACCTAAAGATGAAATTGAAACAATTGATCCAAATGTTGCAAGCAACATTAATTTAAGTTTATTTTTTTTCATAATTTACTCCATTTTTGTTTAGCTTCGCTTGAAGTTAAAACTAGTTTTAAATCAAAAAATAAATATATAACCAATATATATATATATATATATATATATATATTGATGCTAACTTTAATATTATAACACCCTACAAATTAATTTGTCAATAAATTAATTATTTTTATGTAAATTATTCTGGTATTTATAATTTATAACTTAATAATAACATATATATGAAATTCATTTATGAATTTAAGGTGTATTTTTAGGCTAATTTTGACTTGTTTTATTAAAAATAAAATTTATAAAATAACTTATAAAATAACTTGATTTTTAAGTAAAAAATAATTTAAAATAAGAATATGGCTAGACAATATTACAACAAGAGAGATTATGAGATTGATTGAGAAAATAGTGTGATTGTTTTAAAAGATCATATGATTGAGCAACTTAAATCTGATAATAAGTTTTTAAAATACAAGAAAATCGGTGGAAGCACCGTTTCTGAGATTTTAATTAAGGATGCATTCAAAAATGAATTTAATGCATTTTGTCACATTGCACACTTAAAATTACCTGTGTTATCACAAAAATACATTAATGCAGGGACTATTTTAGAACCTAAAATATTTGATTTCTTAAGAAAGATGCACCCTAATGTAGTGATTGAAAACTTTGTTGCTGCTGATTATGAATATAACTATTTCAAAGACAAGGATGATGTTATTATGGGAGTTCCTGATGGATACATCCCTTCCACAAATATGATTCTTGAAATCAAAACAGCACAAGATAAGAAATATGAACTTTGAGGCGACAAAGATGTTGATCCTTCGTATAGAAAACAAGCACAACTTTATTCGTATTTAAAGGGAGCTAATCATTACTCAATTATCGCTTTATTCTTAAGAGATGACCTGGGAGATTATTTAAACCCTGAAAATGTGGATATTAACCAAAGAAGAATGAAGTCTTACACTTTCCCTGTTAATAGAGCAGATGTTGAAGATGATATTAAAAAAGTTAAACAATGATACTATCATTACACAAATACAAACAAATCCCCTAAATTTGACCCTTTAATCAACAAAGATCAACTTGAATACTTACAATGTGAATCATTTGAAGAATGAGAGAAACTTTTAAATAAATGAAAACAAGAAGGTAAAGCTGATTTCAATGTAAAAGCTTAGTGAAATTTATTAACCAGCAATGGTTAATATTTTTTTGTTCATTTGTGCTAGGTGTTTTAGTATTTGTGACTAAAAGAAAAACAAAAAAACTTACACCGTTTAAAATGTAAGTTTAATGTTTATTAATTTCTATTTTCTTCTAAAAATTCTCTTGAATAAGAACCCTAAACCTGTAGCAATTCCTACAATTGGTGGAACTATAACTCCATAAATTCAACCAGGAGCACCTTGTTTTTTACCTTCTTCAACTTTTGTAGGTTCTTCAGGTTTATTATCAACAGGTTTTAATGATTCATTTAATTTTTGAGCTTTTTCTAATACTTCTTTAACTTTTTGAACAGTTACTTGTCCATTAGCTTCAGAAATAAATTGTTGTTTTTGCTCTTTTGATAAGTTGTTTAACTTATTAATTTTTGCATTTACATCTGTTTTAGATGCAGCTAAATTAGAATCACCATTTAATGATTTTTTAGCTTCAACGACAGGATTAACTTTTTCATTTAAGTCTTGCACACTGTTGTTAAAGTCTAATTTATTACTTAATTCAGTTGATTTTGCTAATGCATTATCTAATGCTGATTTTTTAGGTGCATCAGCTTCGGTATAGTTAGGTGTAGATTTAACTTTTTGTACCTCATTAAACACCTCTAACGCATTATTAACATCTACTGCATTTGTCAGAATGTTTTCAATAGTATCAACTGATGCTTGTGAATTTACTAATTCTTTAGCTTTTGTTTTTTGTTCATCTGTCAAGTTAGTTAAGTTATCTATACCATAATTAGCTTTAGCTTTTGCTTCTGATAATTTTACATCACCATCTAGATTATCAAGAGCATCTCTTAATGCATCTAATTTCTCATTAAGACTTTCAACTGATGTATTAAATTCATCTTTAGTTTTAAGTTCATGTAATGCATCAAGTGCATTTGTGAATGCAACTTGTTTTTCCTGTGAAGCTTGTGTATATTGAGTTTTATTTTTTACATCTTCAACATTCTTAACAACATCAAGTGCACTGTTAATTCCTTTGACATTATTTTTAATATCTTTAATCTTAGAAACTTCATTTAAGCTGTTTACTGCGTTTCTAGCAGCCTCTTTTTGAGTATCTGATAAGTTTGAAGCAACTTCGATAGCAGCAAGCGCTTCTTCTTTAGCTGTTTTTAATCTATCAGCACCATCAAGAGCATCGTGAGTTGATTTTAATGTATCTAACTTGTTATCTAAGTTAGGATATAGCTCATCAAGGTCAAGTGTTGTTGTTAAGTCGTTTAAAGTAGTAACTGCATCATCAAATGCACCTTGGTTTGAAGCTTGAGTGTATTTGATTTCTGACTCGACTTCTCTAGCAGATTCGACTTTAGAAATCGCTGCATCAATGCTTGATGCATTTGAAACTACTTTATCAATTCTTGCTTTATCTGATTTTTCGTTCACTAACGCGATAGCTTTTTCTTTTTGAGTTTCTGATAATTTAGGTAATGAGTTAATTTTAGCTATAGCATCTTCTTTTTGAGATTCAAGTAATTTTTCTTCAACTTCATCAATTGATGTTTTAGCTTCAACTTCATTTTTAGCAGCGTCTTTTTGAACTGATGTTAAGTTTTCAAGTACGTCAATAGCTTCTTTAGCTTTTGTTGTTGCATCAGTTAATCTATCTTTACCATTTAATAAACCTTTAGTTTCAGATACAGCTTGTAATTTAGTATCTAATTTGTCAAATGGAGTTTCGAAGTCTGTGTAGCTTGATAATCCAACTAATGCAGTTACAGCATTATCAAAGTTTGTTTTAACATCATCTGACGCTTGTTTGTATTGAACTTCCTCTTTTATCGCGACTTCATAATTAAGTGTTCTAATACCACTATTAACTTTTTCTGCAGTACCAACAATTGCATCAATTTCATCTTTAGATGTTTTTGAATTAATTAGAGTTTTAGCAGCTGGTTTTTGCACATCATCAGATAAGTTTGATAATGAGCTGATTTTATTTGATGCATCTTGTTTTTGAGCATCTAATAATTTATCAGCAACTTTAGCAATAGTTGTTTGTTTTTCAACTTCAGTTTTTGCATCTCTTTTCTCATCATCTGATAAGTTAGGTAATTCATCAATAGCAGATTTAGCAGCAGCTATTGCAGCATCTAAGTTTTGTTGACCATCAAGTGAGTTGATTGCATTATTAAGAGATTCCGTTTTTTCTGTAATGTCAGCAATAGGACTTGTTGTAAAGTCTGTTACTGTTTCTACACCTGGTAAGTTGTCAAACGCTGTTTGAGCAGCTTGTTTTTTATCTGAATCAGCTTCTGTGAATTGTGATTTAGATTTAACATCATTAAATCTTTGAACTTGTTCGATAACAGCATCAACATTTGTTGCGTTTGTAACAATGTTTTTTGCTCCTTGAACTGTCATGGCAGCATCAATTTGATTATTTGCTTCTCTAATTTGATCAGGACTTAAGTTTATTAATTCAGCTAATTTAACTTTAGTTTCTGCTTTGGCAACATCTAATCTATCTTGACCATCAAGATCTCTAACAGCATTATTAAGTGCATTTGTGTCTTCTACAATATTTGCAATTGGTTGACTAAAGTCAGTTGTCCCTTTGATTGTATCGATTTTTGCTTTTGCAGCATCAAATTTTGCTTTTTTATCTATAGGTGTTGTTGATGCTTCTGTGTAGTTTGGTTTTAACTCTTCTGCATTTGCATTTTCAAGAGTTTGTAAAGCATTGTTAAGTTCTTTAGCACGTTCAACAATAGCGTTAACTTTTTCAATTGTGTCACTATCTTCTGAATCAATTAAATTGTTAGCAGCTTCTTTTTGTGAATCATTTGATAACTTATTTAATGCTTCAATAGCTTCTTTAGCTTCTCTTTTAGCATCAGCTAATTTTGTGTCACCATCAAGTGCATCAATAGCATTTTTAAGTGTTTCTTTCTTAGCAACGATATCTTCAGCATATGGACTTGTGAAGTTTTCATATGTTTTTGTATCTTCTAATGGTGTAAGTGCATTATTTGCAGCTTGTTGTAAGCTTTCTTCTGCTTGTGTATATTTAGGCTTTGAATCTTCTTTAAGTTTGTTTAATGCATCAACTTGTTCAATTACAGGATCAACATTTGTAACGTTAACAATAATGTCTTCAACACCTGGAACTGTTGTAGCAGAATCAATTAATCTTTCAGCAGCAGTAACTTGGTTAGCACTTAAGTGTGTTAAAGTAGGTAATTTAGCTTTAGCATCTGATTTAGCTGCATCTAAATTTGTTCTTCCATCTAAATGTTTAATAGCATTTTTAAGAGTATTAATTTTATTGTCAATATTTTCGATAGCAACAGTGTTGAAATCTAAAACATCTTTAGCACCTTTAAGCGAATCAACTGTATTGGTTAAATCGTTTAATTTTTCTTTACTTGCTTCTCTAAACTCAATTGTGTCTTCAGCTTTTTTAGCTAATTTTAATAATTCAATAGCTTTATCAATATTTGTTACATTTGTAATAACAGTTTCGACTTGTTTTGATGTCACTGCTTGATCAATTTGATTGAAAACATTAGTGAATTGATCATCTGATATATGGATTAAATCACCTAATTTTTGTTTCGCTAATTCTTTAGCATCATCTAAGTTTTTTACTCCATCAAGTGCTCTATCAGCATTTGATAATCTATTACCAATAGAATCTAAATTAACATAATCTTTTGTAAAGTCAATTGCATTTTCATAAACTTCAGCAGCTTTTTTAGCTTTATTAAATTCATTTTGAGCACCTTCTGATGCAGATGAATATCTGATTGTCCTAATTGATTTATTTGCGACTTTTAAGGCTCCTAAAACAAAATCAATATCTTCAGCATTATCTGCAATTTTTTGTACCATATCTGGTTCTGTAGCTAATTCAACTTGCTCTTTAGCTTTTAATTTTTGTTCTGTAGCCAAATTCTCTAAATCATCAATCGATGTTATTGCTCGTTTTTTTCTTTCAATGAGCTTGCTGTCACCATTTAATTGTGTTTCTGCATCTGATAATGTACTTAGTTTGTTATCTAAATAAGGATCAACATCATTAAAGTTATCTACTGTTCTTAAGTTTTCTAATGCGTTAATAGCATTATCAAATGCTCTTTGTCTATCTATATCAGAAAGTTTGTAATTTGGTGTTTCTTTAACTTCGATTGCTTTATCTAATTTATCAATTGAATCATTAATTTTAGTGACATAGTCTTTTAATAAGTTAACATCTGCAACTGTAGTTTTAGCATCAATTTGATTTTTAGCTACTTGCTTTTGTGTGTTTGATAATTTTTCTAATCTATCATTTTGTTCTTTAACAGATGTTTTTGCATCTAATAATTCTTTATTTGCTACTCCATCCAATCTAGCTTCTTCTGATGATAAGAAACTTGATAATGAGTTTAAGTTAGCAATTGGATTTGTAAAATCATTTACATTGATTGCATTAACTATTTCATCATATGCACTGTTGTAAGAATTTCTAATCTCTTCAGTTGCATAACTGTAGTTAATTGATTGTTTAACTTCATTTGCGTGATTGATTGATTGCTTCAATGATGGGATTGCATTATTTAATTCAGAAGCATTTGAAACAACTGCTCTAGCATTTTGATAATTAAATGCATCTTTATTAATCTCATTAGTCAATAAACTTCTTTGTGCGTTTGATAAGTTAGTTAATGAAGCGACCTTATTTGTTAAATCTTGTTTTTGAGCTTTAACAAATTTAGATCTTACATCTGCTGATGAATTTTGATTTTGAACTTCAGAAATTAAACTATTTTTCTCTTGATCATTTAAGTTTTGTAAACTCTTAATTTGAGTGATCGTTTGTGTCTTGAGATCATTTAAGTTTTTTACTCCATCAAGTGAAGCAATAGCATCGTTCATATTTGATACTAAAGTATCAATATTTGAAAGTTTATTAGTAAAACTTGTATATGCAGCAAGTGCTTTTACAAAGTTATTTAATGATTTAGTAAGTGCATCTTGTTTAGATGATGTCGCCTCTTTATAAGCAATAGTTTCTTTTGCATTTTTTGCTTGCTTAGTAACTGCTACTGCTGTGTTTAATGCAGAAGCATTTTCTTTTAATGTATTTACACTTGCAATAGTTTTTGCATTATCAATTTCTTGTTTAGCTTTTTTAGCTAAATATGCAAGTAAGTTACTCATATTTTCTATTTCAGATTTAGCTGTATTCTTAGCTAAAACTAATTTAGAAGCACCATTTAGATTTCTTTGTGCACTTATTAATGCTTCAGAATTTTCACTTAAGTTATTTGGTAAGTTTTCAAAATCCGAATAAGTTTTAACACTTGATAATGTATCTAAAGCAGTATTGAATTTAGTTTGTAAATCACCATCTGCTTCAATGTAGTTTTGTGTTTGTTTTTCAGAAGTTATATTATTGACTAAGTTAATAGCTTCATTTACTTTAGAAACATTGTTTTGGATTCTATCAACTGACTCAAGTGTTGTGCAATTTTCAACTAGTTTAGTAGCTTTTGTTTTTTGTTCTTTTGATAAGCCTGAATTTGCAATTGCTGCATTGGCAGCATTTTTAGCTTTTGTTAATCTAGCAATTCCATCAAGGGCATTTGTTTTTGTAACTAAGTTATCTGTTAATTCTTTAAGTCCAGAAATTGACTCTGAAAAATCAATATTTCTATCAAATCCTGTTAGAGCATCTTTAGCTTTAATAAATTCGTCTTGAAGACTTGGTGTAGCTTGTAAATAATCAACTTGTTTTATTTTATTTACAGCAGTTTGTAATGCAGCGTATGCCGTTTCAGCTTGAAGAGTATTCTCTAAAATCTTATTAACTTCAGCTATTTCTTGACATCGATCGATAAGACCAATAGCATTTTGTTGTTGATCTTCAGGTAAGTATTCTGAATTATGAATTCTTTCAATTGCATCTGATTTAGCTACGCCTAAATTATGTAAACCATTTAAGTCATTTTTAGCTTTTTCTAATTTACCTAATAAAACTGCATAACTTGCTGATGGATTTGTAAATTCTTCTGAAGATAAAGTGTTTTCAACTTCATCCAATACATTTGTAAATGTATCTTTAAATTCTTTATCAGCTTCTGTAAAATCAGGTTTGTGTTTAAATTGTTTAGCTTCATTAAATTTGTGAATAAGTTGGTTTAAATCCTGAGCATTCTTCATAATTCTGTCAATTTCATCATTGTCTGAAGATGCACGCATTTGATCTTTAGCAGCTGTCTTTTGTTCATCTGATAAGTATTTTAAATTATCAATTGTATTATCTCTTAATTCGGGAACTAAATTGATTTCATAAGTTGTATCAACTCAGAAGTCTCTTGTGTAAGGGACTTCTGACATATTTTGCATTTTGTATGTGAAGTGCTTACGTAGTGGGTGATTAGGTATCTGAGGTTTTTCATATGATTGATTTTCAACATTGACCGTAAATGTTCTTCTATCTACTTCTCTTCCTGTATTATCTTTAAATACATAAGTTACAGTATGGTCTATTGGAGTAATTGGAATTTGGTAATTAATATTTGTATTGTGGTTAGCATCTCTATTTAATGGGAATTTTGAAGCTATTTCTTGTGCGCTATCAACTAAACGATAGTGCTCTGGAACCATATTCTTAATTCTTTTGTAGAAACGTTCAGTGTTTTGTTCCATTATTCTTTTTGGACCTCATACATTTGAAGGTGTTCTATCTGAGAATAATTGAACGTTATATCAGAATTTTGAAACTATTAATTGGTCTAGAATAGGTTGTGCCGCAATACCTTTAAATAAACTTCTATCACCTGAAGTAAAGTATTTTGATACATATTCATCTTTAAAGAAGTTAGTGTCAGAGTGAGAACCTTCTCCAACATAAATTGTGCTTGGGAAGTGGCCTGGAAAACTTTTTAATAGATCATTATTTGTTCCGTAATGTTGTGCTCAACCTTCTTTAATTAATCTGTCACTGATAGCTCCATAATAAGCACTTGAAATTTTTGGAGAATTAAAACCATATGCTTTAACAAAATTGTCAATACTTCTATTTTCTTCATTTCCTTTTGATCAAATAAGTGCATACTCTGAAAGATGACCTCCTAATGAGTGACCTGTAGAATAAATTTCTGAAACAGGTTTTTGACTTATTGTTGCTAGAGAAATTCACACATTCTCAGCTTGACCTGGTTTTTTTCTTCATATTGATAAATCTAAATCATCATCGAGATCTTTTGCACCATTAGTACCTGCAATAGCTAAAACACTAATAGTGTCATTTTCTAAGAATGGAAAATCAGATTGGTTAATTAATCAAGACGCTTGGTATCCATTACTTTCATCTCAAGACTCAAACCTTTTTCAATAACGGGCCATATTTTTATGAACTGTTTCAAAAATTTTGTCGTGCTCATCTCGCTTATTTTCTGGAACTTCGCCTAAAAAATATGCTTTATTTTCTTCTCATAAATCACGATTTGTATCATCAAACTCAATATCTAAGAAAGCTTTACTACGGTAAGATAAGTTACTGAAAATTAAAGCATCACGAGGTGAAAAATCTCATTTAAGTTTATGAGCATCATTATTATCAGTAATTCCATCTCCATCTGTATCTTTTAAGAATGGGTGCGAATTGTATCCAAAATAAGTCTTACCGTCTTTTACAAATGTGTAGACCTCATCTTTATTTAAAATACCATCACCATCTTCATCACCATTAGGATTTAAAACCGGACGATCCAACATAAGTGAATCATAATAACCATCTAACATTGTTATTTCAGCATTTTTAATTTTTCTCGCTGTTTCCTCTGTTAATTTAACACGTTCTGTCCTTTCAGGGGCTTGTAAATTAGTTGCAATACCTGTTGAAATTGCAATCGATGGAATAATGATTAAAAGTGCTGATTTTAAACCAATAATTAACTTTTTATTTTTGCTCATAAACCACCTCTTCTTAATAAATAAATTGATGCTTAAATAAGACAAAACTTCTTTTTGTCTTTATAAATGTAATTATAGTTTAATTATTTACTTTTGGATTATATAATTACAAATTAATCTGCATAATACCTTAATTTTTCACAAATGTGAAAAATATATTTTTGTTATATCTGAAATTAATTAGTAATAGAATGAAGTTAAGTAAATAATATTTTAAAGCTATTTGCTTAGAAGAGAATAAGATACACAACATCAAAAATTCTCAATCGAAAATGTTCCATTATATGAAATTAGTTTTCTTATTTTATAATTGGCATCATCTTAGTTGTAACAGTTAATTTAATTGATTCAACATTGGACAACTCAGTTAGAACACTTGTCGCAAGATTTGTTATGTGCTACACGCTTACTATTGGTTATAGTATTATATTGATCGTTTTGTTAGTTTGATTTTTGAATTTTTCTTGGATTTCTTTGACATTGTTCATCCTGTCAATTAATCTATTTTCTGTAAATTTATCTTTTCTAGATAATCCAGTTAAATCATTAATTTTGAAAACTAAAATTTAAATAAAACTAAACTTAAGAAACAAAGACATATATAACCTTTGACGTGTCTATAGGTTGATAAATACATCAGTCTAATTGCTAATAAACTTTTTAAACTTCTAAAAGAAAAAAAGAGTTAAATTATTTTTTAACTCTTTTTTTCATTAATTTAACAATAAAGAAAGTTGCTATACCAAAAGTTATAATTCCAGTTGTAACACCTAAAATACTTCATAAAATAACATGTGTTTTATTGGTTTTAGATTTTTCAGATTCTATTGAAACATCTTCTAATTCTTTTTTATTATCAGAATTATTCTTTTCTATAGTTGAACTTTCATTAGTAGTTGGATTTGAATTAGCTTGATCACTTGTTGGATTTTCATTTATTGCATCTTTATTTTCAGTTGCAGAATCTTCTGTTACAGGTTTGTTATTATCTTGAGATGCTGAATCTGTTCCTGTTTCAGAGCTTGAATTAGTTACATCTTCTGATGAACTTTCATCAGTTATATTTTTATTTTTAGTAGTATCTTCAGATACTGGCGAACTATTGTCTTCAACATTAGATACATCAGATTCTTTTGAAATCGGATTATTTTCTTCTGAACTTGAACCTGTTTCAGATTCATCAGTTTTTGGAGAACTTGTTTCTTCTTCTCTTGAAATCTCACTATCTGATGACTCTTCTATATTAGTTCCTGTATCTGTTTCTACTTCACCTTCAGAGCTTTCTAATTCACTTTCACCGTCATTGCTTCTAGGTGGATTATTTTCCGTATCTGATTCACTAGGATTATTATTTGTATTAGTTTTAGAAATGTCATCTAATTCTTTATTTTCTTCACCAACTGCTGTGCCTTTATTTAATTCATTAATTGGCACTTCAAGAGTATGAGCCTTAATTCCAAATACAACAAAACTTTTTTTGCTATTTACTCATTGATTATTATATTTATAAAAACTCAAAATATCTCTAGTTTCATAGCTTGCCACCAAATCTACGTTTTTTTCACCTTTATTAGTTACATCAACAATGATTGAAAAATATTGATCTTTCTTTAAAATAATTTCTTCATTTAAATCAATTGTATAAAATCCTTTATCACCAGAATTTGGAATTTGTACTTCTTGAGTTAATTTTAGTTCACCATCTTCAGGATTAGACATTGAAGAATTTTTAACATAAATTTTGATTTCAGCAGTAATGTTTGAACCTTTAAGCGCAAAATTAATTGACTTTAATTTTTCTACAATTTCATCATTTGCTTTTTTAACTGGGAAAATATTTGCCATTGTTCTTTCATTAGTGTCAATGGTTGCGAATAAAGAAAATGAATTTTTTGTATCATAATAGTAAGTATTTTGATATGCATTATTATTTTCTACTTCAACTGCCATTACTTCATGAATTAAATCTAATGAATCGTATGAAAGCATAAAGTAGCCCTGAGCATGCATGTTTTTAGTTCCTCAACTATTTTTAATAATAAAACCACCTTTTTGTTTCGGTGTTTCAGGTCCAAAATTAGATGCATAATAATCATCGTCTCAACCTACAATAACTGAAGCATGATTTCTGATATGTCTTTCTTCAGGTGATTTAGTTATAATAATTGAATTTGGTTCGTTGTATCAAACGGTGTCAGGATGAAAATTCATTTCATTAAAAGCATAAGCAACTCCCACAGAACCGTATTTGGCAATCGCTAATTTAATATCATCAACAGTATGATTAATTTTTACAGCTTTTTTAATTTTGGCAATTGTAGGGTTATCAAAATTAGGAAACTCAGTTTGATTAGTTTGAGCAATTGGGGATGTATTTCTCATCAAACCATTAAATGCGTGAGATAAATAATTTCCTGTACCTAAAATTCCTTTTCATTCTTTAGCATCGGGATTTAAATTTAACTTATCTGCATTATGATTTCAACTATTACTTATGTAATCAATTGCGTGTTCATCAATATCTAAAGAATTTTTAGTGTAATTTCCTATATTATTTTTTAAAATATTGGTTTCTAAAATTGAAGCAATTGTATATGCTCAACAAAGGCCTTCATGACCTTGATTCTTAACGTCAGTAACTAAATTGTGTTTTCTTGCATCAAAAAAAGGCATTCTTGCAATTTCTTCTGCGCTTTTAGTTTGAAAAAGTTCTAATTTTGGTGCGTCAGAATCAGCTGATGTGGCTGTGCTTATCACACTAAAAGGTATCAATAAACTTGGACTAACTAATAAACTAGTTAATATTTTTTTATTTTTTAATCTCATATATTAATTTTAAATAAAAATTAATATTTTTGTAAAGTATTTTAATGAAAGTCAAATTGTTGAAACAAATATCGCTTATTTTATAAGCTTTTAATTGTTAATTTAAGATATTTAAAAAAATATTTTTCTAATTTTTTAGTTATATGTATAAGTCATAAAAAATTCTAATTTTTATAAAAAACTCTTTAAAAATCAACTTTTTAAGAATTTAATAAACTAAAGAATATAAAAACCAGAGATTATTATTTTTAATTATCTCTGGTTATACCATGTTTCCCACTTTGTAGCATAAATTGGAAAAGAATACAAAGCTTTCCTATTTGTTCCGTTTCTAATTTTTAAATATATTTAATCACACATAATTTAAGTGCATTGAATAAACTTTGATGTGCTTTTTTGTAATAAAAAAGTAGCATAAGCTACTTAATTTTGACTTTTAAACTTACTACACAGCGTTTTTCATTTGCTCTGCTTTAGGTAAGATAGCATAATATGAATATTTGTGTGCTGGATCTTGGAACAGTTTAACTGTTGAATCTTCCTTTGTACCCTCTAATTCAATTAAGTACTCTTCATAAATGTTACCTGTGATAATTAATTTATCAATGATTAACATTAATTTACTAATTGAATATCTAGTAGGTGCATAAGCTGTATCGTGGTTGAAAAATTCATAAACTTTCTTACCATCTGATTTAACAATTAATCTAAAGAAAGTGTCTAGAACCTTTTGTCTAAGTTTAATCATTTTTTGATATGTTTGAAAATCACTTACAGAAAATTCAATATTATTAGGTAATTCCGGTGCATCAGCTTTGTAGTTTTTAATTGGATATGTTCTTTTTCCATCAACTACTGGTCCTAATGTATGAACTTCATATGTGTTTTCTTCAAATTGTTTAGTTGAATCAACTATTGTGTAAGCAACTTCTTGACTTTCAGGAAGTGTGAATCATTTACCGAATCTTGTAGCTGCATCTGTATACATAGCTGGTTTAGGATCTTTTTGAACTTCTTGACCAGCTAATGCATTTTTAGTATCATTGTAAGCCGCTTTAAGTGTCTCAACATCAAAGTTTAATACAGTTCCATTATTTGAAAAATCTAAGTAATTTACAACATTATTAACATTATTGTAAGCAGTATCGAATGCATCTTTTCTAGCTTGCTGGTCATCATTTGCATATTTGTAGCTAGCTTTAACATCTGAATAATCTGCGACAGCTTCTTTTAAACTTGGAACTAATTCATTTAAGTAATTAGCATTTGTTTGAATGTTTTTAAGTTGTTCTTGGTTTTCTGATGTTTGGATTAATTCTTTAATCTTAGTTCTTTGCTCCTCTGTTAAGTTTGAATATGATGATTCAACTTGAGAAATAGCAATTGCTTTGCTTTGCTCGAATGTAATTTCAGGATTTGTATTTGTTTTATTATCTCCTGGGTTCGGTTGTGGGTTGTTTGTATTATTGCAAGAAAGAGCAACGATTGGTAATGACATTGAAACTAATGAAAAACTACCAAATAAAATTCTTTTATTAATTTTTTTCATATAGCCTCCTTTCTATTTTGTTTATTAGGTTATTTGAATTTAAATTAATATTTATTATTTTTTCAATCTTGAACTTCTTTAGGTGTAGCTAACACAAAGTGATTATCATTGATTTTTATTCATTCAGGTTGATAATCTTCTGTGTAATTATGCATTGCAGGATTATATTCATATCCTAGCAAGCTACCTTTATCAGAATCGATTGATGGAACTGACTCAAGTAATGATTTTGTGTATGGATGAAGTGAGTGTTTCATAATTTCTTCAGTTGTACCAACTTCAAGTAATCTACCTTTATTCATAACAGCAATTCTGTCTGAAATATATTCAACCATACGTAAGTCGTGGGCAATGAACACAATTGTAAGATTATATTTTTCTTTAAGTTCATTAAAGATGTTTACAACTTGTGCTTGGATAGAAACGTCAAGCGCTGAAATTGGTTCGTCAGCAATAAGTAATGTAGGTCTAAGCACAACAGCTCTTGAAATCCCGATACGTTGTTGTTGTCCTCCTGAGAATTCAAGTGGATAACGTTTTAAAACTGATTCATCAAGTCCTACACTCTTAAGAATGTCTTTAACTAAAATTGTTTTACATTCATTTTCAGTTAATTTATTTAATTCATCACGTTTTGCTTTGTATTCAGCTAATTTAGCTGCAACTTCTGATAAACCTCAAGTTTGATTAATCGTTTTTTCAAAGTCAACATATAAAGCATCATATGCAACATTCTCATTGATTGAAATTTTGTGATCTAATTCATCTTTGAACTTTCCAAATAAAGAACGATATTCTTTTTTATCAATCATTGAGTATAAATGTTTAACAACCTCTTGGTCGTAGTTAAATAAGTAAATTTCTTTAGAGTTCTTTGTATTTGTTAAACCTTCAGAAACAACTGTTTCAATATTAACGTGTGGATTAAGTGAGTTAGCTGGATCTTGGAAAATCATTTGCACTTTATTAACCATAAAGTTAACGATTTCTTTATATTCTTTAAGTGATTTACCAAACTTAAATCCTCTAACCATTTTCTTAGGTAATAATTTATCAAGGATTTTGATTTGTCCAAAGCTGTGTGGTGTAAGTCCGATAATTGCACGTCCAATTGTACTTTTACCTGAACCAGATTCACCAACAATACCTAAAACTTCACCTTTGTAAATGTTTAAGTTAAAGTCTACTACAGCTCTAAATGCTTTTGAACGAGAACCATATGTAACATCCACGTTTCTTAATGTTGCTAAAACTTCCTTACCTTGAGGAACTTTTAACATTTCATCTACACCTTTAATGTTATATCTTATGAATTCTTTTTTTCAGAAAAGGAATTTTTTTTGTGTTTCTATGTAATAGTCTTTTTTCATAACTTATTTTTTAGAACTTGCTAAAAACTCCTTTCATAATTTTGCAATGTGTGCAGGTGGTGTATATTTAGGTGCTCTTTTATCTAAAAGCGCTGATTTAACTCTATGTGTTTCTGAAACATAGTAAAAGTTAGGTTCAACTTCAAAATCTCTACCAAGTGCATAATCATTTCTAACTGCAAAAGCATCTCCAACAATATTATTTAAGTTAGATGGAACTGAACCTCTAATTGTTGAAAGTCTTTTACCATTATTAACATCAGGCATACTTAAGATTAAACCTCAAGTATATGGGTGTTGTGGATATTTTAAGATTTCTCTTGTAGTTCCTTCTTCAATAATTTGACCTGCATACATAATTGAAATGTAGTCAGCTATCGAAGCAACAACTCCAAGGTCGTGAGTAATAAACACGATTGATAATTTAAGTTTTTCTTGTAATTCTTTAACAACTTCAAGAACTAAAGCTTGAACTGTTGGGTCAAGCGCTGTTGTAGGCTCGTCCATTACTAAAATTTTTGGTTCAAGCGCAACAATAGCAGCTATAACAACACGTTGAATCATACCTCCTGACATTTCGTGTGGGTATAATTTCATAACAGCTTCAGGGTCATTAATTTTTGTTAATTTAAGGAATTCTACAGCACGTTCGTATGCTTCTTTTTTGTTTTTAACAACTTTGTTAACAAGCATACCTTCCATAATTTGTGCTCCAACTTTCATAGTTGGGTTTAATGTAGACATAGGGTTTTGGAAGACAGCTGAAACAACTCTTCCTCTATAGTGTGAACGTTCTCAATCACGCATTGAGAACTTCTCAACGTGATTATTGTAAAGTTTAATTTCACCACTATCAATTACAGCATTATCTCCTGTAAGTCCATAAAGAAGAGATGTAATAACTGATTTACCTGAACCAGATTCACCGATAATTGCATGAACTTTTCCTTCATAAATTTGAATAGATGGTCCACGGAGAACTTTGTTCTTTTGACCTGGTACAGATGGGTTTAAGAATGATAAGTGAATGTCTTTAATTTCTGCAGCAATTTTAAGTTTTGTTCCATCTGAAAATTCTTTGTACTCAACATTTTCCATAAATGTTTCTCAATCAAACATATTTTTTCTGTTTCCTAATCCAATACCAGAAAAAGCGTTTGTGATTGCAACATTTATTTTTCTTTTAAAGTGTTCTCATTTAGACTTGAATGATTGTTTTTCTGATTGATTAGATAAGTTATTATCTTTTTTCATAAAACTCTCCTATCTTTGTCTTCTTAATGCATCTTGAACTGATGCACCAATTAATTGAACACTTGTTGTAATTAAGATTAAGAATGTTGAAGGAACAAATACGTATCTTAAGTAGTCAGGGAATAATTTTTGACCTTCAGAAATTAAGTTTCCTAATGTAGGAACATCATCGATAGCAAGACCGATGAATGCAAGTGATGTTTCTGATAAAACAACACCAGGAATTGTGAATACTAATTGAGTAATTAAAATAGGTAATATAACAGGTACATAGTTTTTAAGAATTTTTCAAGTTGGTGTACCTAAGACTTTTGATGCAGATACTCATTCAAAGTATTTAGCACGCTTAACTTGAGCTCTAATTTGGTTAGCCATACCTGTTCAAGATGTAAGTGAAAGTGAGAATACAACAACTCAGAAACTAGGTTTGATAATAATAGTCATTAAAATAAGGATGATAATTGTAGGAACAATTGAAATAACTTTGATGATGAAAGTCATAATTTTGTCAAAGAATTCAAATTGACCCATCATAATTCCAATTGTAAGTCCAATAGCAACCTCAATTGCTGTTACAACAAACGCAAGTGCAATTGAATACCTAAGTCCTCATCATAATCTAGCTCAAAAATCTCTTCCTAAGTGATCTGTTCCAAGAATGTGAAATACACCCTTGCTATCTACTGTATTGAAAATAAGTTTTGAATCATCAACACTTGTAACGTTTGGATCTTGTGTTGTAAATGGAATAATAATCGCTAATAAGATTAATGAAACTAATGTAACAAAACCAAAAACTCCAGCAAAACTTCTTGAGAATCTGTTAATAAATTCTTTGAAAACTCTTGGTTGAGCTTGCATATGCATATCAGTTTGGAAGTCTACAATTTTTCCGACAATTTTTCAAGACTGATACACAAATGGTTGTGTAATTGGGTTTGGTGCTGTTGCTAATTCTTCTTTAGACATTGAAGCAGTTGCTTCACGTTCTTTAATTTTGCTTGCTGTTTTTTCGAAGAATTTTTTGACTGATGAATTAAATTTGTGTAAATGTTCTTTAAATTTCATTAAGCACCTCTCCTTCTAATTCTTGGGTCAATTGCTTCATAAAGAATATCTCTGAATGCATATGATAGAACTGTAAGAAGTGAGAACATAACAATTAAAAATAAGATAACATTGTAGTCTTTTGAAGTAATAGCATTAAGCAACATACCTCCTGAACCAGGAATTAAGAAAATTTGTTCAATGAAGATACTTCCGATGAATGATCCAAAAATAACAGCTGGGAAGAATGTAGCAATTGGGAATAGCGCAGGTTTAAGTGCATGTCTTCAAACGAATCTGTTTCTTGACACACCTTTTAAGTAAGCAAACTTAGCGTGAACTGAGTTAAGCTCTCTGTTAAGCTCTGTTCTAATGTATTTAATATAAACAATGATGCTTCCTAATGAAAGTGCTAGACCAGGAAGTATATAGGTTGCAAAATTATACTGGTCAAATACATAAGGTATTCCGACAACACGTCCGATAAAGACAAGAAGTAAAGCGAAAATAATAGAAGGAACAGATGAGAAAATTGAAACAATAACAGTTGAAATGTTATCTACAAGTCCTCCTGGATTTTTACCAACTCAAATACCAAGTGAAATACCGATTGTAACTGTTAAGAATACTGAGAAAATTCCAACTAAGAATGATTTGTAAAATCTATCTCAAATAAATTCAGTAATAGGACGTTCAGGGAAAAGTGAATAAGAAATACCAAAGTCGCCGTGGAATAGACCATTTAAGTACTTAAAGTATCTTGTAAGTAAAGGTTGATCCAATCCATATTTTGCTTCAATAATTTTTCTTGCAGTTTCATCCTTACCTTGTGTAAGTGGGTTTTCACCTGGAACTGAGTTAATTAAGAAGAATGTAATTGATATAACAATAAATCCGATAACAATAAATTCAGCAATAATTTTTAAGAATTTTCAAGATGTTTTTAAGAATGGTGAATCAATTGAAAGAAGTTTATCTTTAAGCTTTAATTCAACATTTCTTTTACTTCTGAAGATAACTTTGTTATCGTTCAGTTCATAAGTTTTATTATCTACTTGTACTTTTTTCATTAGTTCCCTTCTTTAGTTCTTGGTAATTTTGCCATTGGTGGTCTTGTCATATCGTATGCATATTGAAGTGAGAATCTGAATAAACTATCAACCCCTCCAACTTTTGTAATTTCTCAGTTTGTATCAACTTCCATAAGTGGAATTACAACTGCTGTATCTCTGATAACTTTTTCAAGTCCTGCGATAAATAAGTAAACTCTTGTTTGAGATCAGTTTTCTAAAAGTTCCTCATCTGTGAAGTTTCCTGAGAAGAATGAGTTAATTCTTGAAGTGTATTGTGAAATTGATTCATCTGGATGTTGAAGTGATAACTCAATGAATTTATTTCAGAATACTGGAATTGCATCATCTGGTTTTGCGCTTTCGCTTCTTAATAATTCTTCTTGGTTAAATTGTAATCTTTGTTGTGTTTCATTTGTTAAGTTAGCTATTTGTTCTGTTGTAAATTCAGTAGCTAAATATGTAATAAATGCATTGTTGATTCTGTTTGTTTTAATGTTTTTGTTATTAATAATAATATACCCAAGTAAGTTTTCAACGTATTGCTCTGAATATCTTGCTTTTTTAGATTCATTTAAACTTGCAAGCGCAAGTGAAACAGGTTTTGCGTATTTTTTAACAAATGCTGCTATTTCACTGCTACTTTGTGAAGCTTTTGCTGAATTATAATCTGATGCAATGTTTGCATAGTCCCCTGATAATGAGTTTGAATTAATAATTGTATTAATTCAATTAATGTCAGATTGCATTAATGAAAGTTTTGAAACACTAGCATCTTGTTTTTGAAGTTGTTCAATAACTAATTCACCTATGTAGTCACCATAAATGTATGAACCAACTGGGTTATCTTTGAAAGCAATTGTTTTTTGGTTGATTGTATCAACTTCATCACGTTTGAAGAATACCGATACATAATCCTGTGCTCCGTTACCACCTAATCTATCGTAGTTTTGATAAATAATTTGGTATGCACCTTTTTCAATAAAGCTTGCATATATGTTTTCAGGTAATGTTTTTGATTCAATTGAAATGTAACCATTTGACATAGTTTCAAGAGCACCTTTTAAGAATAAACCAGCGTTCTTTTGTTCTTCTGAACCATTGTTTAAGAATTCAAATTTAACTGATTGTAATTCTGGATGTTTTGCTTTGAATCTATCTAAATAGTATTTTGCTGTTTGAATATCGTAAGTTAAATCTTTACGTTCAGTTTTTTCAAATGTGAATGACTTAGCTAAGTGAACAACGAATTCGTAGTTTTGTAAGTCAAATTCTTTACCATTTTTAGTTGTAGATTTTTGACCTTCAAAGAACATTTCAATGTTTTTACCATCGAATGTTTTGTATTGTCCATAAGATGTTCAAGTGTTAACAGGGAATGAGAAATCTCATCCAACGAATTTAAGAGCTTTTTCTCTGTTAACTGCAAAATACATTGCATTTCTTAAATCTTGATCTTGTAAATATGAATTTCCATTTGTTTCGCTGTCTAAGTTGAAAGCAAAAGCAATTGTTCCATACCCTGTGTTTTTGTTAAGGTATTTTTTCATTTTAGGATCAGATCAATAAAGGTTCATTTTTGAAGCAGGAATATATGTTTGTGAAATTAAACCATCTTCAAAGAATAATGAGTTTGTGTTCTTGTTAGTTGAGAACATAATTTTGATTTTGTTTGAAATTGTGTTTTCAGCATCAAAGTAATCTTTATCTTTTTCAAGAATAATGTAACCATTATCTCCTAAAAGAATACCTTCACCATTTTGTGCAATTTTAAATGGACCTGATGTTAAGAATGTTTTAGGTTCTGAACCATATTTATCAATTCCACCAGCAACAGTTTCAACGTGTTTTCTATTGATTGGGAATAAGTTGTAAAGGATTGTGAATAATAAATATGATAAATCAGGTGTTTTAGTGTCATCAAAAATCATTGTAAATGAGTTTTCACTACTTGAAAGTGCTTTAATTGTACCTTGTAAGTCTTTGTTTGTTTTATTAAACTCTTGGTATGGGTTTACATACATATTTTTAACAATCTTAATTTGCTTTTTCTCACCATTAACTAAAACTGTAAAGTCTTGAACTTCTTTATCTAAAGCAAAAGAAGAGTTTTCAGGTAATGATAAGTGTTCTGCAATGTAATCGTTATCGTAATCTAAGAATAATTGACCTGTATAGAAACCAAATTCTAATGCAGCTTGCTTAATTGCTTCAACTTCCACAGTATCAAGTGGATTTCCATTTCCATCTTTGATTTGTGAAGCAAACACTTCTTGGTTTGGATTTTGAATGTATCTGTTCAATGCTTCTGATCAAACATAATCTCTACGTCCAAATGGATTTTTATATGATTGTTTGAATTTTTGTTGGTACTCTTTTTGAGCGTCAATAAATTTATCAACTGCTCTAATTCCATATTTTCTAACTGTGTCTAATTTTTGAGACCCTGTGTTAAGGTCTAAAATGTATTCTAAGTAATCTCTAATGTCATTTGAAGTTACAAAGTCACCGTTAGATCACATATTTTGTTTTTTTCTAGTGTATCCTGTAATAGCCATATAGTTATTAGGGTTTCTAGGGTTTCTGTAAGCATAAATAGTACTTTTTTCTTGGATATTTCCATCTGATAAGTCAGCTAATCCACCCACTGTTTGGAAGTTATCAATTCCATAGAATGCATTTGAAATTTTACCTTTACCATCATTATCTAAAAGTTCACTTCTAGATGCATTTAAGTAGTCAGTGAATTTAGCCGAATCTTTAACTGTACTATTTTCCATAACAACAAAGTTGTATGAAGCTTTGTTAAGTAATGATTTAAGTTGAGCTGTAGGACCTGTTTTTAAATATGAGTCCACTAATGATGGAACAATTTTGTCCATTGATTTATATCTAACATAGTTTAAGTTGTTAATTGGTTCAGTTGCTAATCCTAAATCATAATCAATTGATTTTGTGAATAATCCACCTGATTGACAAGATAGTAATGCAATTGACAAGACAACAGGAGCAGAAGCTGCTGTTAATGTCAATAATAATTTATTTTTTAATTTCATCTTCTTCTCCTTATTATCCTGAAATGTTAAATTGGTAATCTACGTAAATAATCGTTTTTCCTGTGTCATTGTTGTTTTCATCTTTTTCAGGCATTATCTTGATTGGTGATTGTTCATCAGCTTTACCGTTTTCAATCATTGCATCAAGGTCACCAATTGTAAATCCACCTATTGTATCTTTATTTTCATTAGCAAAATCAATATAGAATCTGTGTTTTGGTTTTAATAATGAGTTTCTGTATTTAGACATAAGTGCATAATCAGAAATTCAAGATTGGTAACCTAATTGTTCAAGTGTAACTTTAGAATCTGCATCACCTTGTTTTTCATAATAGAAAATGTTGTTTGTTTTATCAATGTTGACAGGTAAGTAGTGCATTTCATTTGTATCAATGTCAGTGAACTTAATGTATTTAACTTGCTCTGCTAATTGATTTGGAATGTATCCATACATAGCAACTGCATCAAGTTTTTTGTTTCTGAACATACCTGAAATTGTTCTTTCTGAAACTCCATAGTTAAGAAGTTGTGAAACAAAGAATGCTTTAGGTCTTGAAGTAATTTTGTTTCCTTCAAAGTCTTTTAATCTAATGTTGTTATCTTGGATGGCATTTCTGTTTTCATCATAAAGTTCCATACCGATTTTTTCTTTTTCAAATCTATCTTTAAAGAATCCGTTGTTATTTGAGATGAAGCTTCCAAAGTAGTTTGAATTTCTTCTTCCATCTTCATTTCTTTGAAGCATTGATGTGTCATTTCAGATTCCAAAAATAGGTTCCTTGAATTGAGTTACAAGTTTTTTATTCTTTTCAATTGATTCGTTAGCTAAATCGATATTAGTTCTTGAAAGTTCTGCTTGTAAGTTATTGAATTCTTGCTCTTTGGCAGCTAATTGTGCTTTAAGGTCAGTGATTTTTTGTTCTGTTTGATTGTATTCGTCGCTACCTTGTTGCATTGAAGCTAATTTTTGTTCTTCAGATTTAATTTGTTCTTTATGATCAGCAATTGCAGCTTCAGCAGCTGGAATTAAATTTAATTTTAAGTTATCAACTTTAGATTTGAATTCAGCAATCTTAATATTTGTTTGAATTTGGAAATCTAAAGTTTGTGCAATGTATTCTTTGTATTTATGTGATTGAATAGCTGCATAAATACCTTGCACCATATCTGATTGACTATTTTTGATATCGTTTAAGTAGGCTAATTTAGTTCCATCAACAATGTAATCAAGTCCAGTAACTGATTCATTTACTCCACCTAAGAATTTTGGTAAGTTACCAAAATTTTCAAAACTTGGTAAGTAAGTTGTTTGAACATAATCTCTTGTTAAAGTTTCAGCAATTGAGTAAATATAATCTGTGAATTTGTCATTTAATAATGGCTCAACTCTTGTTTCATTGTAGTTGAATACATCACTTGATGGTTTACCTGAAGAGAATCCACCATAGTAAATATCACCGATAAGAAGATTTTCTCCAATAACACCAAAGTTTCTAATGAATGTAATGTTTCCTAATAAAAGGATTAAGTCATGAGTATCAAAATATTGTTTGTAATCACTTACACCATATTTTGAAAGAAGTTCATTAAGGAATTCTTGTAATTTAGCTGCATCAAATTGTAATTTTGATTCTGGGTTAATTAATGAAGCGTCTTCAACATAGTTTTCTCTAAATTCAGGACTTTCAATTCTAATTCCATATTCTTTTGAGAAGAATGCTTGGTTAGCAACTAAATCAGTAGCAACATTAAAGTCTTTAACTGCAAGAAGTAAGTTTGAGTTTTTAAACGCTTTCATTGCATAGTTAGCTAAAAGTTGTTGTGATGCACCGATTTCAACTTTTTTATCTGTTGAAACTGTGAAGTCACCTGCTAATACAACTGATTTAATTTTGCTTAAATCAAATTTTGATTTTACATAATCTAAATCTCAATTGAATGATTTAGAAGCAACATCAAATGAAGCTTTTGAGTAGTCGATTGATAATAATTCCATCATTTTATCAAGCGAAGCAAAACCAAGAGATTTTGTAGTTTTGTTTGTATCTAATCTTGTTGCATTAACTTTGTAGTTAGCAACAAAAGCTTCAATTAAGTTTGAATCAGCTTTTTTGTAAGCTGATGAGAATGGATTAAGTCCAACATATTTCACAGTTTTATCAAAAGCATCTGGACCACTTGTAAGTAACTCACGTAAGTTTTCTAAAGTTAACATATTTTGGTCTTTGTCTAAGTAAGTAAACAAGTCTGATGAGTTGTTACCTAATCTTGCAATTCCAAGAGCATATGAAAATGCAATAGAAAAGTTATTTTGTCATCTTCCATCAATTGATTCAAGACCCAATTCAGTAGCGTACTCATTCATTGTTTGACTAAGTCTGTCTTTTGAGTATGTGTATGTACTTAAGAATGCTGAGCTTGAAACATATGGGAATGTATATTTAGTTGAGTTTTGTAAATCTCTGTAGTTTGCAAATGTTAAAACAGAGTTAATGTTTGCTCTATTTTGCATTTTGTATTCTGTATCTATATAACCATAGAATGTGGTAACAATATCTCTAAGTGAACCTTGTAAACTTGAACGAAGTGATAAGTATTGCAATGCTTCTCTGTGTTGTTCAGGTGCATCTTTGCCTGGTTGAGCAAAGTTTGCTAAAACAGAGTTGTATTGTGGATCGTATTCAATTTTGTTTCCTCTGTTTTTAAATAATTTAAAGTAGTCATTTAAATCAACTGCATTAAATAAGTCTTTAAGGTAAATTGCAAGTGAACCACCTAATCTTGTTGCATTAGTGTTTCATCCTGAATCAAATAAGTCGGCTTTGATAACTTCTTGAAGCGATTGAACAATTAATCTTTCTTGTGAACGAATGTAGTTTCAGCTTTCTGTATCAAGTTCAACATTTAAAGGAACATTAATAGCTGGCGAACCATCTGGTTTTTTGAAGTTAACTTTTGTAATAACTGTTTTGTCATTTATAGTTCCAGTTTCATAAACTCTAACTTTGAATTCATCATCATTGATAAAATCAACAAATTGTGCAATAGGTTGTCCAGAACCATCTGTTAATTGCTCAATAACGTTTTTAGCAGTTACTTGTGCAAATTTAATTTCACCATTTTCGAATTTTTTGAATACTTTAGATTTTCCAGAAATTGCTGGGTTAAGTGTTCCTGATTGTTCATCAAATGAGTTCGCAATGAATAAGTCCCCTGGAGCAACTTTTCTAAGTTTAGCTGCTTGAATCATTCCTTCATAATCTTGTAAGAAACGTCTTTGTGGGTTAGCTAACACTGTGTAGATGTCTTGTCCAGCTACACCTACAGCACCTCACATTTGATTTTTAGTTTCAACTTCTTGAGAAACAACTTTTCCGTTTTCGTCAAGAATACCAAACTGGAATTTGATGAATTTACCATTTTCAGTTGGAGCACCCAAACTGTTTGTTCTAATAACTGTAAGGTTTGTTCTAGCTTCTAAATAGTTTTTAAGAGATTTGTATGAGTAGAATGAAGAGTCGCTAGCTCCACCACGAGTTGAAAGACCACCAACTAAAATAGGGTTTTTAGAATCGATTCAAGATTGACCTTGATCAAGTGTGTAGTGATGTCCATATTCGTGAGTTGCAACATATTTTAAGAAGTCTGTTGAAATACCTTCAAAGTCTTCAATAAGAGTTCCTAAAACAAGTGGAAGTCCAATTCTATCTGATTCTGAAACACCTTTGTATTCACCTTGAACAATTTTGTATTCATATACCCCTTTATCATTTACAGATTTTTCTAAGTGTGGTCCGTTTAATGATTTAAGTAAGTGTGGGTATTTTTCTAGAACTTTTTCAGCAAGTCCATTATAAACTTCTGTATAAACTTGGTATTTTCTTGAATCAAGTCCTCTTAATGTTTGTCCATTAGCATCTTTTTCTTCACTTGTGTAACCTAAAATAAGAGGAGTAATTGAACCTAAATATCCAGCAGCTTCCTTAAATTGAGCAAAACCAGCTGGTGAATAATTATTTGAAGCACTTGCAACAAATTGTTCACGTAAGATAAATCTGTTTGAGTCTTCAAGTTTAACTGAAAGCATATGTGTTGAGCCGGAATTTTGAATTGTAAACTCTTTAATTTCACATTCTTTAACTAATGCTTTTTGTTCTTCATAAGTTTTTTCTTTTAAAGCAGGAACTTCATTGATTGCTTTAACAAATGAATCAAAGTAGTAAGTTTTATCTCCTTCTTTATAAACAAAAAGTTTTGTTCCAACATATGAATTAATGTCATAAAAATCTAAGAAGTGAACAATATCTTCATTTATAGCTTTTACAAAGTTTCTGTATGTAATTGCTGAAGCTTCAGAAATTCTTGTAAAGTCTAAACTTGTTCTAACATCAAAGTCACCTCTAGCAGCAATAACTTGATCAAGTTTTGCTTTATCAGTTTCTGAAAGTGAATCTCTATCAAAGTTTTTAACTGCGTCTGAGTCAGCTTTATTTTTGTAATCAAAGAAGACTTCAAAAGTTGTTTTCTTTTTTTCTGTATTGTAGTTACTGTTAACATCTTTAATAATAACTGGTTTGAAGTCACTTAATGAAACTGTACCAAAGTTAGGTTTGAGTTCCTCTGCAACTTTTGCAAATTCTTCAGAACTAATGTTACTTGGTAAGTAAACTGTTTGAATTTTTTCAACATCAAGTTGTGGTGCTGAACCTGGAATGTAAACTAAGAATTCTTTGTTAATTAATTTTCTTGGAATAGTAATTTCTCTAAATGCTGTATTGTTAGGTAGCATTGAAGAGTTTTTAATTGCAGTTGCTAAAGGAATGTTGTTTAAGAACATATCAACATCAGCTTTAGGAACTTCATAATTAAATGTTGAATAAGTTAACGCATCTTGTGCATTTCCTCTACCACCGACTGTTGAGTAGTAAGGTAATGAACCAAAGAATGCATCAGGGAAGAATTTAATTTCACTGTATTCTTTGTGCAATGTTGAGTGAGACCCTAAAGTAATAGCATTACCATTTTGCTCAACTCCTGGAACAATTCTAAATGAGTCTAAAGTTAAGAGGTCAGGACCTCAAGATACGTTTGACATAAATCAATTTGAAAATTCAATAAATTGTTTTGGTCTAACAGCTAAAACGTACTCATTGTAAAAACTGAATGAGCCGTATTTAACTTCTAATATGAATGATTCATTGTATCTTTTGTAATATTCTTTGAAAAATTCGTCAAATGAATATTTTTCTGTTTCACCAACAAAGTTGTATTCATTGTAAGTTTCATTGTTTGAAACTACATTAGCAACAATTTTTGATTTAAGTGGATCTAAAACAGAAACTTCAGGTTTAATTTGATCATTTTCATCATAGAATTTTTTAAAGTTGTTTACAAACAATTTTTGATCAACTGGATTTGTTGGTCCATTCTTTTCGTCAGAATTATTTGCATATCCGTAAATTGAACCAACAGCAATACCGGACGCTCCTGCTAATATACCTAATGCTAATAAAACTTTGTATTTTAAAGCTAAATTTTTCATATAGTACTCCTTTATTGAATTTCAAATTTTGATTAAAAATCCTTATTTATATATAAATATATAAATAAATTCAATTTTACATTAAATGTAGATTTTTCAAAAGCTTATTATGTTCTTTTTTAGTTCTTTTTTGATCATTTTTACTAATAAAGTGAGGAGAAAAATGAAGAAAATAAAAATATTTAAAAATAAACGACTAACAATTTTGGGTTCACTAATGGTCGCAGGTTCAATCGGTGTAGGAACTTGATTAATTGTAAGAAATATTCAGTCTGCACCAGTATCTAGTGAACTAATTGAAAAGAAAGAAAATAAAAGCAAAATCAATGTACCTGTTGTGCAACCTGCACCTATTTTTAATACTCCTGTAGGTGTAAATGAATCGAGAGTATTGTCAAACACTGTAAATTATGAAGATGCAATTTTTAGTAAATTCAATGCACTAACAGAACTAAATCAATCAAACCTTAGTTCATTTACTAATGCTAATTCAAATACTTGAATAAATTATGTTGCAAGCATTTTAAGTGCCCAAGCAAAAATGCATTTATTAGATTTTCCTGACCTTAAATGACATAATTCAACCTTATTGCATGGTAGAAATGTTTACAAAGACTTTTTTATTCAAGAACCTCAAAATATGAATAAATTTTTAGAAAACATAAAACAATATAGAGAATTTGTTGTAGGACAAATGAAATCATCAATTAAGTGGCTTAAAGAATTTAAAAATTTATGAACTAATTTTGAATTTCACAATTTAAACACAACAGAACAAGAAGTGTTGAATAAAATAAATAACATTGTTGAAAGTCATATTTTAGAATGTGAAAAAATCATAAACTTCCTTGAAAATCACATATTAACAAAAGCAAATGTAGAAGAGTTTGTTCCATTAATTGAGGATTTATGTTTTAAAAATGACCAGTTATGAAATAACTATCACGCTGAATTAGAAGGTATTAAAAGTAATTATCAATATTTAGATAAGTTAGATAATGAATTAATTAGTTTGAATTTATCAAGTATAAAATTAATGAGTCTGAATTGACAAATTCAATCAAATTTAATTCAAACTAACAACTATTTAAGTGCTCATTTCAAAACAGATACAGAATTACTTTCAAAACTAAAACACCTAGCAGATAGTGAAATTAGGAATAAATTTATCGAATATTTAACTCAGAAATACAACAAATTTATAACACTTTTTAACTATATGAAGGGTTATATTAATGAAACCAATTCAGATGAGCTCAAAGATATATTAGATGAAACCGTCACAAAATATAATCAAATTATTGAAGAAGATCCTATTGAACTAATTTATAAGAAAATAAGATTTGTAACCGATAATTTACAAGTTATCTACAATAAAGTTCTCGAAATGCAAACTGCAAATTTAACCGTACTCAATAGAGCAACAGGTTCATATCAATCTTACAAAGACTTTTATAACAATAATTTTGACAGATTAGAACCATTATTAATTGAAAAAGCAAAATTAGAACTTCAGGATTTCTTTTTAGGCGAACAACTTTGAATGATCACTGAAAAAACCAAAGAAGCAAACATCGCTCATAATGAATTCATTAATTCAAGTTACTTTAATACTAATAAAGAAGAGAAAATTAAATTTTGATTTACTCAATTGCAAACAGCTAAAGAAACTTTGGAAAGTCTAAAACAAAATTCAGATTTTAGATTGAACACTGTTAAAAATGAAATATTAACTATAAACAGTTCAGAACCAAATTATGATTTTGCAAAAATTGAAAGCAATAATAGTCAAATTACATCAGACCAAGAAATGTTACTTAAAGCATTTTCAAGCATTAATAATTTTGTAATTAACACTTTTTGAGAAAACAAATTAACCCTTGCTGACTATAATGAAAGTTGAATCACTGACGAAATCAGACAGCAAGTTAATGATTTTAAAGAAGAATATAAAGCTAATTTAAAATCAAACTTACAATCCAATTTTCAAATTAATGTTTCAAAATTCACTAAAGTAAATGAATTTCTAACAAATATACTTACAAATCTAAAAAATGATTCAAATAGAAAACAAAATATCAAAACATTCTTAACAACTAAGATAAAGGAAATCAATAAATTAGTTGATGATAGTTTTAAATGTGTAGAGAAAGCTAAGAGAGACATTAAAGAAGCTGAAAAAGATCCTGAGAAACTCAGACAATACAAAGAAGATGGTAGATATGAATTAGATTTAATGACAATTGATTACCATAGTGCTGAGTATAAAAGATACCTAAGTTACAAAAACACATTGGACATAGCTATAAAAAGATATGTGACTGATCCTGCGAACATTGAAAAGTTATTAGAAAAACAAATTTCTGATAATCAAAAATTAACTGAGGATTTAAACCTTATTAAGTTCAAATTTAGTAATTAAAAAAATTAAAAACTGGTTTTTGATACCAGTTTTTAACTAAATAAATTATTGATTGTTTTTAATGTATGTTTTCTCAACAAATCTTAATAATTCAATTGAACCATCGTATTGAGCGAATAATAATGCTAAATCGAATGGTGTAAATTCACTATTATCATCATATGTTCGGTAAACATTTAAATTGAATTTTAAGTATGAACTTCTTGAAATTGAGAAGTTATCTGAATTTAAGAAGTTGTAGTAAGCTACTCTAGCTTGTTGTAATTGTTGTTTTTTCTCATCTTTTAAACTAGCGTCAGCTTTTAAGTATGCTAAGTTAGCTTGATAGTAAGCTGATTCTAAATTCATCATTTCTGTGTATAACTCTGATTTAGGTTTTCCTGATGCTTCTTGTTCATCTGTTAAATATTCAAAACCATCAGCGTTAGCAAAAATTATATTTCTAAATGTTAAATCTTTTTTAACTAAATTATCAATAGCTTTGTGTGTTGCATCATAAACAACTTTATCTTGGTGGTCTTCACTAATTGAAGTTTCTGATAATTCGGCTGAAACTGATTTATACATTTGTCTAATAAATGCATAAATTTCTTGACCTGGAACAATGTATAAACTTTGTTTTGCTTTCTTATCTTGTCTTCTAAAGTTTTCAATGTTTGAGTTTTCTCTTTCAATATCATCTGCAATAAGTTTCATAAATGTTTCACCAGCAGCTGGTAATTTACCAAAGTTAGCTGAATATTCAACGGCTTTTTCATTAAGTGAAGCAACTTTAGAATTTAAGTCATCAAGAGACATTGAATCATAAGCGTGGTCACTGAATGTAGTTGCAAATTCACCTCATTCATAGTCTAATTCGTCTCTGAATCCTTGGTAATCATCTAATGCATAAAATACTCCACCTTCTTCTCTAGCAGCTGTCATTTTTACATTTAATTGCTCAAATTGTGAGTATTTGTTGTTTAAGTATGCTCTAGCATCTGTTTCATTTGCAAATTCACCCTGTTTTAAAGAGTTAGCAAATGTTGTATATTCATCTAATAAAGCTAACCCGTTTGTGTATTTATCACCTGATCTGTTGTCTTTGTAAATATCAGCAAATTTTACGTAAAGCATATCCATGTTACCATCGTTTTCATCACCAACTTTTTGTTCTAATACTGATTTGAAGTCAGCTAAAACTTTGTAAGTTTCAGCAAAACCTTCTGTATTAGAATCAGCAACAAATTGATCTCATTTATTAATAATTGTTCTGAAATTGTCTACAGCACTATTGAAAAAGTCTGTAATTTGGCTAAATGTAAATTCAAACATTCCATCAGCTCCTGTTAATGCTGAATATGCATCAATAACTGCTTGAACTTTAGCTTTATCTTCATTTAGAGTAGATGAGTATTGTTCAATTGTTGTGTAATCTGGATGGTTAATTGTATCTAAATTGTATGAACTTACTAATTCTTTTAATTTTGCTTTGATAGCTTCTGAATCAGCGATTGAATCTTCTGCAGATTTAATTCTTGCTTGATATTTTGAAGCTGATTTTGAAAGCTGTAAAATAGCTTCCATTTCTTCAGATTTTGGATCAATGCCTTGAAGTTTTCAGTATTCAAATAAGTTAACTAATGTGTGTAATTTAAAGTCAAAAGCTTTAATTAACATGTATCTATCAACTGCTGAAACAAATTGTTCTTGTGAAAGAGCTTTAATTTCGTTCATTTGCTTAATAGCTCATATATTGAATTTTTTATATGATTTGTAAATTGCTGAGTTTTCATCTCCATCATACATTTGTTCATTTCATTTTGCCTTAACTTTTCTATTGTATAGAGCATATGTGCTACCGCTGTAGGCTCCATCATACATTTCGTTAGCTTTTGCGTTAATATCAGCAAGAATTTGTGTTGTATCAATATTGTATTTTGATAAATCATTTTCCGATTTTGAAAGAACGTATAATAACCCCTCTAATGTGGTTTGTTTAGGGATAAATTGGTATCTAATAACATTGAAAAGATCATCACGGAATTGGTTGTAAAGATTTGTGTAGTAAACTGAAGGTAAGTATTTAATTCCTGTGTTTTTGTAGAATTCTGAGAACTTGTCTGCAATTTCTTTAGAAACTGGTTTTAATTGCTCCAAAACTTCTGCATCAATGATTTCATTTGATAATGGGAATTTAGAAATTCTTAATGAAGGAACCATTAATGAAGGTCTATATTCATTGAATGAATTTGTGTTGTAAATGTATTTGCTTCAGAATTGAATTTCTAATGCTTGGAAGTTAATAAATTGTTCGTCTAAGTTTGTAGATGTATTTAATGCTTCTTCATAGTTTGTTTTAACACCATTAACTAATTGAATGTTTTCATCAACTTTTGCACTTTCTTCAGCTGATAAAGTTGAACGATCCATACTTGATAAGTTAGCTGCAACATTTTCTAAATCTTTAATTCTTCATTGGAATAATGAATTCATGAATTCTTCTTTGGGAAACGGCATTTCAACTTTAGCTTCAGGGAAGTAATTTTTAATAATTGTGTATCAGTTTAAAGCATACATTGTTTGAGCATAGAAATAGTTAATGTTATCGTAGTCGTCTTCTTGAGCTTCATATTCTTTACTACTTTTTTCTCATGTTGAAACAGCACCATCAATGATTGATTGGTTTGATTTATAAAGTTCAGGGTATTTTGATTTAAATGAGCTTAAGTAGAAAAGAATTGCCTTTGTGATTTTAAGTAATGATTGCTTACCTGAAGGAGCTCTCTTTACCATTTTTGACTTAACATCTTCTAATTCGTTTTTAGCAATTTCTAATTGATCGTTAAGAGCCTGAATTTCTCTTTCTTTTTCTGCTAATGTTTCCTTGTTTGCACCTTCAGTGTCGGCTTTAAGATCTTCTAATTCCTTTTTAGCTGCTTCAAGTTGTTTTTCAATTGCAACAACTTCTAAGTTTTTATCAACAAATCCACGTAATAATACGTCTGCAGCTTGATCTTTTAATGTTTGTAAAAAGTCAGCTAATTTCTTAACGTCTGAATCTGATAAAACTTCTTTTTTATCTAATTCAGCAATTAAAGCAAATAATTCATTTTGTTTTTTTGAAACTAATTGATCTAAGCTATCTCCAGATTTAGCAACTGAACTGTATTTGTTAAATTCAGCTTGAATATCTGTGTTTAATTTTGATTTTTCTGCTTTAAGTTCTGCTTGACTTTTTTGTGAGCTTGATGAGTTATTACATGATACTAATAACATTGGTGAAAGTAATGTTGCACCACTTAAACCTAAAACTAATGATTTTAATCTTGCTTTCATATGATTTATCCTTTATTTTATTGATTTTTTTAGTTAATTTGATTTTATAAGTTTTATTATAAATTAATTTATTAATTTATAAAGAAAAACGCACATTCCAAGTGATTAGAATATGCGTTATATCAAAATAGAAGTTAAGTAAGAACTACTTAACAACCATTCCAGCTACTTCGTCAGCAAAGTTTGATTGAACTTTTTCAATACCTTCACCAACTTCAAATCTAACAGCTGAAACTAACTCATCATTGTGATTTGATAAGTATTTTTCAACTGATACTGAATCGTCAACAACAACAGGTTGTTTAGCTAAAACGATTTCTGATAATTGTTTGTTTAATCAACCTTCTGTAATTTGTTGTTGTATTTTTTCTGGTTTAGAGTCAAAACCATTTGGTTTCTCAAATCCTGCTTTGATTTCTTCTAATTTTTCTGCAGGGATATCTGAAACTAATGTGAATTCAGGATTCATAGCTGAAACATGCATTGCCACGTTTTTAGCAGCTTCTACATTGTTACCTTTAACTGTAACTACTGCTGCAACTTGACGGTTAACATGAACGTATATACCTAAAACTTGGTCTTCTTCAGCAACTACTCTTTGAATCCGACGAAGAGAAATTTTTTCTCCAATAACTGATGTAGCTTGAATTAAAGCTTGTTCAACAGTTTCGTTGTCATTCATTTTTGTAGCTAAGGCTTCTTCTAAGGTGTTAGCCTTTGATTCAAAAACTGATTTTGTAACTTCGTTTAATAAGTTAAGGAACTTGTCGTTCTTAGCAACGAAATCGGTTTCTGAGTTAATTTCAACCATAACAGCTTCTTTATCTGTTCCATGAGCTGAAACTGCACCTTCAGCAGTAATACGACCTGCTTTTTTAGCAGCTTTAACAATTCCATTTTCTTTTAATCATTGAATAGCTTTTTCAATGTCGTATTCTGTAGCTTCTAATGCTTTTTTAACATCGATTAAGGCTGAATTTGTTCTAGCTCTTAATTCTTTAATTTTTTCCATTTTCATGTCTGCCATGATTACTCCTTAATTAAATTATTTTGTGATTAATTAGTTGTTTGAGTTTTCTTCTTGTTTTTGGAATGAAGGTAAAACAACTTTATCGTCTTCTTGGTATGCAAATTTAACTTGTCCACCACGTGCTTTAACAATAGCGTCAGCTAAAATTGTCATAATTAAAGCGATTGATTTTGAAGAGTCATCGTTTGCAGGAATTCCGAAGTCTAATAAATCTGGGTTAGCATTTGTATCTAAAATACCAATAACTTTGATTTTCTTTCTTTTAGCTTCTTTAACTGCGATTGCATCTTCATTTGGATCAGCAACAATCATTACTTGTGGTAATCTGTTCATGTTTCTGATTCCATCTAAGTTTTTGTGTAATTTATCTAATTTCTTTTGCAAGTCTAAAGCTTCTTTCTTTGTGTATCCAGCAAATCCGTTAGCTGCTTTAGCTTCTAATTCTTTCATTTTGTTTACACGTGACATGATTGTTTGGTTGTTTGTTAATGTACCACCTAATCATCTTTCTGTTACGTATAATGAGTTTGTTCTTTCAGCTGCTTCTTTAACTGCTTCTCTAGCTTGTTTTTTTGTACCAACAAAAATAAATTGTGCATTTTTAGATGCTAATGTGTTTACTAATGAGTAAGCGTATTCTAAGTATTTTTGTGTTTTGATAATGTCAATAATGTGTGATCCTTTGTTCTTTTTGTTTGGAACAATGTAATCTTTCATTTTTGGGTTTCAAGCGTGAGTTTTGTGTCCGAAGTATGCTCCAGCTTCTAATAATTTTGTTTTTGAAACAATTGGTGTTCTTTGTTGTTTTTCAACAACTTTAACATTTTCTTTTTTGTTTTCTGCGTTGTTCATAATTTTAATTTCCTTTTAGTTTGTTTTGCTACGTAAATATTTCGAGCACCTAGCACTATGATTAGCACACCCAAGTGAATCCATATTTACTGATATATTTGTTAATTTTTGTAAGAGTAGTTTTAAAACTCTTGTAATCTATTGTATTACATTTTTCATTATTTCAAAGTTAAAAGTTTTAGGTCGAATCTATACAAAAAGCACTACACAACTGGTGTGTAGCACTTTGAAACTAGAGATTAATTTTTATTAATGTATCCATCTCTAAGCATTTCGTAAAGAATTTCTGTTTTAGTTTTTCTTGTGAATTTATCAATAGGTTTTGTTTTTCTATAGTAGATGTAAACTAAAACTTGATCTTTTCAATAGTTTGAATTATTTGTACTGTTAGATCTGTTTCCAACTATAAATTCATAGTTGTAACCATTTCCTCTTTCTGCTTTACCAAATGCACGTTTTTGCTCTTCTGTTCACCTATTGAAATCTTGAGCGTGTCTATTTTTAACTGTTGTTCAAGCCATTTCAGTTCCATCAAGGAAGATGTTTTCAAGTTCAAGAGTTGTTCCGTTTCAGAATAAGAAATCTGAAATATTTCCTTTTTCTTTAGCGGCTCATAAAGCAAATGTCGTAAATCTGAAAACTGCTTTATATGCATCATTTTGTTTGTAAGCATTATTTCTAAGACTTGTGTTATATCTACCTGATTGAATTTCTTCAAACATATATTCTCAGATAGGAATGTAAAGTTCTTTAATAAATTCTTTAACTCTACCCACAATTTCAAAAATACTTACGTCAAACTCAAATTTGTATTTTGGCGATGATGAGCTTCCTTGATTATTGTTAGATGAAGATGACGAAGATGATGAAGATTGATTCGGATTCATCAGACCATCAATAATCTTGTAAATACCAGTTTTTTCAGGTTGTAATGTTGAACTTTCAAACAATCTGTTGATAAATTTAACAAAAGTACCATTACCCATATTCTTGATAATTTTTCCAATAAATGGCCCTTTTTCGAGAATTTTATCCATTGAAATGTTTCCATTTTTATTCAAGATGATTGACATAATACCATGAATAACAATATCTTTAAGAGCTTTAATTCTGTCTTCGATTTGTTCAAAGTCAGTTTTTTTAATTAATTCATAAATATTGTCAACAATAGTTGTAAGTTCACTTGAACCTCTAAGAGTTTTGAATAATCCTGAAACCATGTTGTCAAAGATTTGTGAATCTGAATCATTAAACGCAAATCCCATTCCTTTGAACATATTTGAAATAATAAGTCCAATACCATGAGAAATTTCAGCATCTTCATTATCTAAAATGTGGTTAACTCATTGAACAATATATTGCTTAATTTGAGGTGATTTAGGTGAAACAAAGATTTCATTAAGCACAGATGAGAATGAATTACGTTTAGCATAATCTTCTGATCTATCAAGTACATCAGTGAATACTGTAACTAATAAGTTAATTAAGTTTTCGTTCCCTAATGCATTAACAACCATATTGTTAATTGCTGTGTCATAATCGTTCGTACCTAATAACGCTTTTCCTAAACCAAATTGAGAAATAACTCTTGTTAATTTTTGTTTATTATTAAGCATTTGTGTAATGATGCTTCTGAATAAGTCGATAATTTTTTGTTTATTATCTTGAATAAATGGATCAAGAAGAATCTTCTTAACTGTATTGAATGTTGTAAAGTCAATTCCTTTAACAACTGCTCCTACAACACTTGAACCAAATTCAGTGAATGAAGCAGATTTCTTGTATGTTGAAACAATGCTATCTACAACTGATCTGAATATTCCGGCACGTTGTAAGATAACTGGTAAGTTGTCAATTAATGTAGGAATAAATTCTTCAAGTTCACTTGTTCTTGGAATTTCAAGGAAGTTGATAAATCTATTAAGTAATTTTTTAACAACACCTTTACTAATGTCATTGTTAAGTGTTTTAACAATTATTCCCTCAACTAAATCACCAAATCTTTTAACATTTTCATTTACATTTAAGTAAATCTTAAGAATATCGTAGAAAGTAGTTGTGTTTTCTAAGAATTGGTTATTTTCAACAATGTAACTTGAAACTTCTGTGATTAATGCTTTTAATTCATCAGAAGTTACAACTGAGTTAACTAACTCTACAAATGAATCTTGAGAAATAACTTTTTCTTCTAGGTAACTATGTGTTTCGTCATCAAAGATATTTCAAATAATTTCACCCAAGTTAATTCTATCCTCGAATAAGTGAAGTGCATTTGTAATGAGTGAATATAAATCTTGTTGATGATTTGCTTGTTTAAGTGAGTTGATTACTAAGTTAAGCACTCTGATTGCTTTTTGTTCGAATCCTTCTTGTTTAGCAATTGCACCAAGTGCACTTGTAATAGCTGAAGTAATATCTGAAGTCGTGATATTAGTTTGTCTTTGCAATAATAATTTAACTATAGAATTTGCAACTTGCTCAATAATGTTTAATTCATTATCAATTCCTTTAATGTTAGCTAAAAGTGATTTAACTAAATGCGTAGGATCGCTGATGTCATTGAAAATTGAAGCGTAAGGTGATGATTGAAGATATCTTACAGTAGCAGTTGCAACCATATCTTGAACGTTTTGATCACTTGTGATTGTGTAAATAATTCTAGAAACTAAGTTTGTAATTGATTCTTTAAGATCAGGCGTTTCTAAAATAATCACAATTAATTCATCAAATGAGTTTGCATTAGCTCAACTTGATCAGTTTTTGAATAAGAACCTTAAGACTGTGTTGATTAAATCCTTAACTTCGGGCATTTTTACAACTAAATCATAAGCTTGTTTGATTTGGTCTTTAGTAATACCGAAGCTTTCAAGTAATTTATCTAACGGTAACTTAGAAATGATTGTTTCTTTAAGTTCATCATTAACTTTAATAGTTTCGATTATTGCGTTAACTAATTTAATAACTTCATCTTGGTTAACTGCTAATGTTGATAAATGTTTGAATAATGATTTAACAATGTTGTATGCATCTGATTTTAGTAATCCTTTGATGTATTCAACTACAGCACTTATAGTTTGGTTTGTATCTTTAGTTGAAATAAATGTGTCAACAAAGATATTTGCAACATTAGGTAATAATTTAGCAGAGATTGCAAATGAGTTTAAGTTTTGTAATAAATCACCTACAACTTTATCTAAATTAATTCCAGCTAATTGAATATTGTATTTTCTACCGAATGTATTGATTAAATCTAAAACAATAACTTTAGTTGAGTCAAATTTGAGTGTTTTTTCAATGATTAATTGAATTTTTGATTTAAGTGATTCAGTTTTTTCTGAGTTAGTCTTGAATTTTTCGATTACATCAAGTGGTAAATTGATGTAATTTGTTCAAGATTTATCCTCAAGCAATCATGGAACAAACTCAAGAAGTAAATCATCTATCTCACTAATTGAAATAAGTTCGTTTATAAAGTTTCCTAAATGTTCTTTAGTTGTGTATTGGAATAATGTATTTGAATCTGAAAGCTTTTTGATTTGTGAATTTACAAGTTTTGTAATTGTTCCATTATTTCTTAACGCAATTATTACTTTAGGAATTAAGTTAATAATTGTTTCATAGTTATCATTAACAACGTCAAGGTTAATGATTCTGTCAACAAATCCTTTAATATCTGAAAGAACTTGTTTGTTAATTAAATCTGATAATGCTTGTGGAATTTGACCTAATATAGCTAAGATTTGTTCATTTTCAGCTTGTGAGGCTTCTGTTAACTTATCAAAGAAGATATCCAAGGCAGGATTTACAAGTTCGAGTGAATCAATAACTGATTTTAAGTTATTTGATAAATCTCTGAACAATTTATCAACTTGAGGAGTAACTTCAATGTTTAAGGTTCCAAATAATTTCACAAGTGATTTATAAACAAAATCTTTTGTAACTTGGTTAGTTAATAATCCGTTTAATAATCCGGTTGTATCTGCTTTAACTGATTGTGGATCAATTAAAACAAACGCTTTCTTGATAATATCAATGTAAGAAGTTACATCAGCAAATTCGTTTGCTCTTTGAATTGCATTAGATGCGATCTTTTCAAATAAGTTTTTAAAGTGTTGGTTACTTAAAACAAATTCAAGAAGTGAAATTAATTCATCTTTAGAGAAGTAGTTTTCAAATGAATTTCCTGCTTTAGACATTATTTGGTTAACAATACTTGTAGCTAATTCGTTAGCAGGAATTACATTGAATATGTTGTCAATAATTTTTAATAAATCATTCTTGCTCTTTGTGAATAAGTCAGAAGTGATGACTTCTTTAAATGTTGAAACAACTTTTGTTTCAAATGCTGATGGATCTTTTGAAATTCTTTCCTTAATTGTTTTAGTAAATGAAGAAAGAACTGATGAAATTGAGAAGTTTGTAATTCCTGATTTTTTAATGTAGTTAATTAAAGCATCGAAAGCGATTTCTGAAACACCAAAGTTTCTATCGATAATTGAGTAAATGTTAATAATGTTTTTAGCTAATTGCTCAGGTTCTTGAACACCTGCAAAATATTTTGCATAATCAGGGTTCTTAATAAATGCTGCTAAAGCTTGTGAAAGTTTTTCAAGTGCATTTGTTCCTGTCATTACTTGGTCAATTATGTTTAGAACTTTTGGTTTAATTGAAGCAATAAAGTTTTCATTTGAAGCTATAGCAATAGCTAATTGGTCAAATGAGTTCGCTTCTCTTAGTGTTGAATTATTATCAATGATAAAATTTTTTACTAAATTAATAATGTCTTTAGTATTTTTTGACTTAAGAATATCAACAAATAAGTCTGATAAAACTTGAGCATCAATTCCTAATTTATCAGCAATTGATGCAACAGGTATCATTGCAGCAACTTTTTGGATATTTTCATCAACATAGTATTTGGAAATTACATTAGAAACTAATTCTTTGATTTGATCTGAGTAATTTCAAATGTTTGAATTTAATAATGTTTTAATGTATCCAAATTCTTTAATGTTCAATAATGATTTTACATTTGAAGTAATGTACTTGATTAATTCATCTAAACTGTTTGACTCTTGTAGACCTGCATTAACGATTTCAATTAATTGATCAACCATTGTATTTGTAGGGTTGTAGTTAATTAATTGATTTAAAGTTTGTTTAAGTGCTGTATAGAATTCAAGTGGTAATCCTGAAGATAATAAACCTTGGTCGGCGAGCATTTTATTTAATGCTTTATGCATTAGTTTATCTAAACCATTTGAACTTAAAATTGTATGAATAACACTTGCAAGTTCATATTTGTGCTCTGTTGTAACATTTGAATTTTTAAGAGCTTTGAAAATAACATCTTTAGGGTTTGTAAAAATTGAGTCTAATAAATCATTATCAACAATTGCATCAACTAATGAGTTAAGTAATGTTGGTAAATTACTATTTCTTAAAACATCGTTAGCTACTTGTGATGCGCCTTCTGATGAAACTAATTCACCTAAATTTGCATCATTAATCATTGAAGTTAATTTTGTGATTGTTGAATCTTTAACTAAGATTGTTGAGACTAAGTAGTGTAATAAGTTTTTGATGAATTGTTTGTTTTCTGAATAAATAGGAGAAGCTAAGATTTTGTTTACAAATGCTTGCTTATCTTTGTTAAATTCAGCAACAATTAATGAAACAATTTCATTTGGTAATGTTTTAATTACACTTAATGGTTCATCTGCATTTTTAGCATTCGTAAGAACTTCAAACACCTTGTCAAATGCAGGTTGATAAATGTTTAATGAATTTAATAATGGAATTAAATTATCCACTAAATCACTTACAAAGTCTTTGCTTAATTGTGAATATAAGTCAGGAAGAGTTGATTTAACAACATTATTGATTAACTCTTTTAATGTAACTTTGTTATTTTCGTTTTCAAATAATTCAGAAATGAAATTACTTAAGTTAGATTTCATTTGCTCATAATCAAGACCTTTAAGAACTGTGATTATTAAATCATTGTAAGTTGTAAATTGCTCTGTAGTTGCAATTGAATTCAGAACATTTGTAAGTTGATTTAAGAATACAACTTTGAATGAGTCATTGTTTAAAACAAATTTAACTAATTCTTTTAAGTTATCAAATGAAACATAATTTTCAATATTTTCTTTTAAGTTTGCAGGAACTTTGGCGAAAATTGATTCAAAAATTTGTGAATCAGTAGCAATCTTGTTGTAAACATTTGTGATAATTTGATTAATATCTTGATTGTGTTTTGAAAGTAAGCTATCACATAAAATCTTAATTGCTTTGATAATGTTTGTTTCTTGATTTTCTCCACCAAATTCTTCTGCAAATGATTTCAAAATTAATGTACCTAAATCAGATAATTTTGTGTAGTTTCCATTTTGATTAAACTCTTCTAAACCACTGTAGATATGTGCAAAAATGTTAAATGTATCACTGTAGTTTGGTAATAAGTCAAATAAATCAGAAAGTAATCCATCAATGTTTTGAACATCTTGAAGTAATCAACTAATTGATTCATTTGTTTTCACAAGGTTGCTTATAAATCCAGTAACCATTTTCTTAATTGTTGGATTTGATTTCAATGCATCAAATGCAGTTTTAAGCGAATCTTTAACATTATGAATAAAGTTAGCATCCTTAAGAACTGAAATTACTAAATCAGTTAAAGAAGATAAGTTAGCAATTTGTTCTTGATTACTTAAGATAAAGTCAGTTAAACTTGTTCCAATATTTACAAGAGGTTCTGAAACAACAATGTCATTAAGTAATTGTTTAAGTTCTTCTGCTGAAACATTAAGTTTTGTAGCAACAGAATCAAGATTTAAATTATTAATAAATCCTGAAACTTTATCATTTGTTTTAAGTTGTGATAATAATGATTGAATAAATTCTTTTAATGAAGCTTTTTCAATGTCACTAAGTGGTGCACTTAAAAGATTTTTAATAAACTCAAATTCTGTCACCTTCAAGTTTTTAAGAATTACATTTGGTAATTGTGAAGTTAAACTGCTTAATGTAATGTTTTCATTATCGAATAACGCAATAACCTTAGCAACTAAATTGTTAAGTTTATTATCTAAACTTAAGTTGTTTACTAAGTTTGCAAATACAGTATTTAACATTGAATTGAATTTAGCATCGTAAGTAAATCCTGCTTTTTCAAGTAAAACTGTAAACACTTTTGTAAGAGTTTTATTAATTGTTAAATCAGCAACTACATTATCAAGAATTGGTTCGATGTTTGAAGTTAATATAGTTTTGAATTCAGGTTTTTTGATTACTAAATTAATTAACTCAGTAATGTTTTCAACTGTTTTTAATTCTGCAATGTTGTTAAAAATTAAATCAAGCACATTTGGAATTAATGAATTAATTTGTTCTGTATCAAAAATCTTGTTAATAATTGTTTTAACTTCATCAATATCTACATATTTAGCTAAAGTTTCATTTGAAGAAACTATAGAAATTAAAGTATCTTTGATTTTTGAAACAACTGCATTGTTTTCATTTAATTCAGCAAATACATTTTTAATAATTTCTTTTCAGATAAGTGCATGAGAACTAAATGTTTCTAAGTTAGCAACTTTTTTAACTAAAGCAATAGGGTCAGAAGCTAATTTTGATTTTAAGAAATCAGTAATTTTTGAAGGTAATACCCTTACATCAGCATAAGGTGTGCTGCTTGACTTAATTGTTTCAAGTTGACTAAACACAAAATCAATAAGTGGATTAATAATGTCTAATAATTTTACAAAGTTTAACAACTCAACTTTTGAGTCGTTAACAAATGCTGTGATTTGTTCATCACTAGCTGCTTGGTTGTATTTTTTAGCAACAGATTTAAGTACATTACCAAGTAAGTTAGAAGCAAGTTGATCATCAGTTAAGTCAGCAACTAATCTTTCAATGTGTTCTTTAACAGTTTGTAAGTTAGGAATTACTAATAATTTTTGAATTAATGCATTTAAATCTTCGACATCAGCAAATTCTGCAAAATTATCTACATAAGATTCGACTAAGTAATTTACAAGGTTATGTAAGTTTTGATTTTTAAGCAATGAATTAACAAGTGAATCGACATTTTCTTCACCTACAAATGAAGTAATTTTTGTTGATGATAATGCTTTTGCAACCATTGAGGGGATGTTTAAACGATCAAGATTGTTTAAAACATTCTTGATAAGTTGTTTAATAAATGTTTGATTGTTTGTTACTAATTTTGAATCATTAATGAATTTAAGAATTTTGAAAACATTAAATTCATTTGTTTCTTCTTCAGAATCTGAGTCGTTCATTTTAGCAACGAAATTATCAATAGCAATTTTTCCTGCTTGAGTTGCAATTTGCTTAATGTTGTCAAGTGAAGTTGATTCGTTTTGATTTAATAAGTCAGCAAATTGAGAAATAAAATCTGAAATAAACTCTTTAATTGAGTCTGGTTTTACCCTTGTTATGCTGTTTAATAAACTATCAACAAAATTGTCTGATTGAGCTTTGATAAGTTGGTTTGATAATCCGTTGTTTTCAAGTAAGTTTCATAAAATGTCTTTAAGGATATTTTTGATAACATCATTTGAAACAATGTCTCACGCAAAATCAGAAATTGAGTTTGCAATTTTCTTAATGTTTTCTTTATCTGATAGGAAAACTTTGATTAATTGTTGTAAGTTTTCTACTTGTGCAAATTGTTCAGAGTTACTAATGAAACTTTCAAGTGCAAGTCCGATGACTTTTGAAATATTTGGATTAGTTACAATTTGAGTGATTAATGATTTAAGATCATTTTTTTCAATTTTGAAAGGTTCAACATATTTGTAAGCAAGGCCTGTGATTGCATCTGAAATCATTTCACTTTTTAGTGCAAATAAGTTTGTAATTACACCTTGAAGAGCTGAGATTAATTCAGATTTTTTATGTGTAATGAATTTTGAAGACGCAATTGCTCTAATAAGTTTGAATAAGTTTTCTTCTTTAAGAACTGATTTAATTAAAATTTGAGGAATTTCCATTAATTCAAGTTTGTCTTCTCTGTTTAATCTTGATAATTCATTTTGGAAATCTAAGTAAATTTGTTGAATTAATCCTGAATTAACAATAGATTCAATGATTGTAACAAAACCATTTTCGCCATTGTTTTCTGTATCTAGAATTAAATCCTTTAATTTACCTTCTGGATCGAGTTGTTTATAAAGTTCATTATTTGTAAGACCATTAATTGCTGAAGCAGTTACATTTCTAAATGTAGCTGACATTCTTAAAAGTCTATTAGGGTAATTATATGGAGTTCTAAGTTTGTTAATTTCATCAATGAATGGAATTGAAGAATCTAAATATGAATTTGTATCAGGCCCAAATAATTGTAAGTTAGTTACAAGAGGTTCGATTTGGTATTTTAGTGTTGTAGAGTCGGTGAGTAAATAATCTTGGTTAAAGTTATAAGTTGGATCAAAATTTGCGAGGTCAAAAGATGGAGATGTAAGTTTAATATACATATCCATAGCCATTTTTTTGTATCCCCTTGTGTTAGGGTGAATATCAATATAAACATCAGAAATTTCATCTGAATGGGCAGATCAATAATCAACATTGTATGCATTTAGCACATTAACATCTGTAATTCTCGCAACATCATACAATGAGCTGTTAATTTGTTGTAATAAAACTTGAGTCGGATCTACTGGAATGTTTCCTAATTTAGATTGGAAGAATTTATCAATCGCTCTTTTGAAACCAGAAAGTGGTAATGGGTAAGCTACTAAGTTAATGTTTGCTTTTGGAGCAAGTTTTTTAAGTTCATTAACTAAAAGTAAAGCTCTTTTTCTAACTTCTGGAAGTGTGTTTGTAAGAACTTTGTTGAAAAACTCAATAATCTTTCCATAGTTAGGTTTTTCTTTTCTGAATTCATTAACAATTTCCATTGGTCTATTTTTTGAAACTGTATCAATTAGCAAGAAGAAAAAGTCATTAGCACTAATTGACATAGTTACTAAGTTTGCTTCTTTTAATTGCTCCTTGATGATTGGACCCATTTCTTGCATATTTTTGTTTTTGAAAGTTTTGTTAACAGCAGGTCAATCAGGTGTGTCGTTGTAAGGGTTATCATAGTCGATTCCGAAAATTTTAAATCAGTCAACTATACGAGCGCCAGAAGCTGCAAAGTTTTCAAAATATTCAAGTCTATTATTTGAATTTTGATTTAGTAATCTTGCTAAAAACGCAGCATAAGAAGCTCCGGTGATTTCTCCGTTAGCTTCTAATTTACCTGGATAATCCTTTGGAAGCGCTCCATCATATCCTGCAGTGATTGAATCCCCTAATGCAACATATCTAATTTTTTGATCTTTTGATATGAAGTTATTTGAAACAAGACGTTTAGATAATTTTTCTTTAGCACGTTCAACATCAGTTTTTCCGTCAGGGTTTTGATTTGAGTCATTACCTCCGTTTTGAGAACCGTTACCATTATTTGCTCCTGGTTCAGTAATTTTAATTTCACCAGATGGATCAACTGGTTTGGGGTTAATGATGATTGGTGCATCACCATCGTTTAAATCAGTTCATCTACCGATTGGTTTTGATGAACCTGGCGCTTGACAAGACGCAGAAACAACACTAGCTGAAGTTAAGATTGCAGCTAATGAAATTAACGTTAACTTTTTTTGTTTTTTCATAATCACCTCTCTTATATACACTATAAGTGTATATAAAACTAATTTCATAAAATTTTACCAAATTAAAGAGTAAACAAGCAAATTGCAAAAATTGTTAAACTATTTTTAACAAAGCTAAAATAAAAGAGCGAGCTTTTAACTTTTATAGCTTGCTCATAGTATTAAAAGTTTTAATTTGCAAATGGATTGAGTGAATTTAAAACACAATAAAATATTCTACTTCAGTACAATAATGAGATTAATTGTCCTAAAGTTTCTTCAAAATTGTTTGCAATTTCAATTGTAATCGAGTTAACTTCATTATTAAAACTTGATAAATAATTAACAAAAGTTTGATAAGTTTCATCTTTAATTTGATTAATTGATAAGTTTTGAAACTTGTCAATTAAGTCATCATTTTCAAGGTTTGAAGATAACTGATAATCAAAGAATCTTTGTTTAATTAAACCAAAAGTAACAAATTTATTTCCCTTTCCTGAAAGCAATGGCTGAGTATAAGTTGCAATTTGTTGTGGAAAGTTTATTGATGTGCTGATTGTTTTAATTTGCTTAGTTGTATTATTGAATTGATTTGCAAATCAAGTGAAATAATTATTTAAAAATGAATCATATGAAACAAAAACATTAGCAAATCCATCTTCTTTGTTTTTAATAACACTTTCATTGATTAATAAAGCCAATTCAAGTGCTCTGTTGAAATAAACATCAGGATTAAGAATATTTTTTGAAGCTTCAACATAACCATGGATAACTTTTTGAATATTAATCCCCTGAAGCGACATAATCAATAATCCAATTTCACTTAACACACTATATTCTGGATGGACATCATTTGAAACAAATAAAATATTGTTGCTTGCAAATTTAAATTTGCTTAAGTTTGAAAAATTAGTTTTGCTGCCTACATAAAACATATGATTTTTGATCATAAATTCATTTGAATGTTGCTCAAAAATATTTGTAATGTATGAAATTCATTCATTTTCATAATCACTATTTCCGGTTTCGTTTAAAAACATAAAACCAACATTATCGCCAATTCCATTTTTAAAAGTTTGAATTAATTGTTCAATTTTATTAATTGGAATTGATGGATTAATAAAGATTAATTCAATTTTCTTATCCTTATTAATATCGATTTGTCCAAAAATAAATTGCATTGCAGCTTTAATTGAAAGTTCAATTGTTTTAGAAGTTCAAATAATTAACTTAGAAATATTTGTTGAATATAAATTGTTGCAAAATTGAATTATTTTATCTACACCGTTGAGCCCAAAGTTTAATGCAATATCATCAAAACCTAAATATGATGAACCATCAAAATTTAAAGATTTAATTTTATCAATTACTTCTGAAGCTTGCTTTTGTTGAATTTGCAACTCGTGTTGAGATTGAAAATAATTTTTCTTAATTGAAATTACTTGCATTTAACTACTTATTCTTGTGATTATTATTTTTATTGTCGTATTTCTTATTTTCAACAAAATAACTATTTGTGTAATTAATTAAATTTCTAAATCCATTTTTTGTTGCTTTTAGTTCATTGTAATATTTTTCTCTTTTGTAAAAGTCTTTCCCTTGATGGTTTGGGTGATTTTTCTTAAATGAACCTAAACCTTGTTTTTTATTGTTATCAAAATTTAAAACAATAAAGTTGATAATGTCGCCAATTGAAAATAAATCCGACATTTGATGATGTGTAAAATCTGTAATGTCTTTTCTGTAAATCAAAAATGAATTACCATATTTGTCATGAAGTTTTATAAACTTTGAACCTGATGTAATTATTTTTGCTGAAGCAACGTCGCCAGTTTTGTAGCCTAAAAATGATTGTGAATTTTCTTTTCTTGAAACTTTTAAATTTTGCTTATTAATGTTTTTGTTAAGTAGTGTATTCATAATTATTTATTATTATAAATAATTTATTTTTTTATGTATGAAACTAAAAGGACTATGGCATAGAAATAAAAAGTTTTAAGTTGCATAAAAAAATAAGCTATACAGCTTAAATTTCTTTTTTGACTTTGACTAATTTAATTTTTGAATTTAGCAATTCTTGCTCTAGTTCTTTAATATTTTCAAGTTCATTTTCAAGTCTTAAAGCTTCCTGGATCGTAGGCTTTGTAACTGGTTCTTTAGGCGCAAATAGTTCACAAGTTTCATTAGCTTTAATAATCGAAATATTTTCTGTACCGATTTTTCTAGCAATATCAATAATATCATTTTTGTCGTATGTTAATAATGGACGTAAAATTTGCATTCTTGTCGCTTCTCCAATTGTTGATAGTGATTCAATTGTTTGAGATGCAACTTGACCTAAATTATCACCATTTGAAATCGCTTGTTGATTATATTTTTGTGCTATTTGCTCAGCTATACGGTAAAAACTTCTTCTCATTAAAGTGATTTTGTATGATTCTTTTGAAACAAATGAAATGTAGTTCATTAAGTGTGAGTAATCTGCGATTAATAAGTTTGAAGTTACTTGATATTTATTTAAAACTTTAACTAAATTTGTAATTTTTTCTACAGTTCTAATATCTGTTTGAGGGGGTGTGATAAAGGTTAAAAAGTCAACTTTGAGTCCTCTTTTCATCATTTGTCAAGCAGCGACCGGAGAATCAAAACCACCAGAAATAAGGTGAAGAACTTTACCTGACGCTCCTACAGGTAAACCTCCTAAACCTTTAGTGTAATCAGAAAAAATGTAAGTTTTTCCATTTCTAACTTCAACATAAAAAGTTTGGTCAGGATTATGCACATCAACTTTTAGATTTGTGTTTTTTAAGACCACACCACCTAGGTAATTGTTAATTTGGTCTGATGAGAATTCAAACTTTTTGTAATTTCTTCTAGCAGCAATTTTAAAAGTTTTTGAACTAGGTCTAATTGATGATAAAACTGCATTTGCGAAAACTTCCATATCATTTTCAACAACCATAACCGGTGAGTATGAACTGATTCCGAATACATAATTTAAGTTATTCATGTTTTCTTCTGAATAAGGTAAATACATTCTGTCAAATTCAACTTCTGGAGTTACACCAACAATGTGTTTAATATTAATTGCAAGTTGATTAATAAACTGTTTTCTGTTTTTCTTTTTCAGCACTAACTCGCCGTAACGAATCAAAATTTTACTGTACATATTTCTCCTTTATTAAAAACTTTTTAAGTACTAAATAAGCATTTTTATAATTGTTTTCTTCTTTAATTACATTCTCTATACTTTTGCTAATATCAATGTAATTAGCAAAAGTTTCTTGATTGTTTATAAATGAGTCATTTCTTTGAAGTTCTAATCTTATATTGTTATAGATTTCTTTGTATTTTGCGTTGAGCGAAATCACTTTAATTAAAGTAGCTAATTTACTAATGAATTCATCTCAAATTGTCTTAATTTTATTTCAGGACTTTTGTTTTTTGAAATTTCTTTCATATAAATAAATTAATTCAGTTCTTAATTTATTTATTTTTGGATCGTTTGGTATTTCAGGATGGTAAATGCAAGATAAATAGGTATCAATAGCTTCATCAATTTGAATTTGAAAATTATCATTTAGTTCTTTTAATTCTTTAGATTTTGATTCAATAACTACATTAGTTTTTTCATAATTTTCATATTTAACAACTAAATCTTGAACTAATGTTTGGATGTTTTTTAATGATTTATTTTCAAAAGATTGTTTGATTTTGTCAAATGCGTTCTTTACTGATTCATATTTTTTTTGTTGAATACTATTTGGTGCAAGTATGTTTTTGTGAGTTTTATTCAATTTAGAATATAAATCACGAATAATTGGAATTGTTTGATCAATGAAATCTTTAATAGAAAACATTGAATTAACAAGGTTGACTAATTTGTAAAAAGTTCTATAAACTGACTTGATATTTGCATCTAAAGTTTCAGCATTATTTTTACCTTTAATAGCTGATTGAAGTGTTGTGGTTTTATCCTTTAACTCTATTAATTTACCTTTAATTTGCTCGTTATTTTTATCTTTTATAGCTTGCTCAAGCACTTTTGGTAGAGATTCAAAAAGTGAATACTCAATATTTTTTGATGCAAAAATGATTTTTGTATAGTTCTCCAATTCTTCTTTTCTCTTTGTTATGTTTTCAAGAGCTCTTAAGAAATCAGCTTTAACTTTAAGATCGTCAATTAATGTGATTTGAATTGATAATTCAGCTAATTTGTTTTGAAGATTTTCATATTGATTAGGTATTGCTTTCTCATAACTTTTAAGCTTTCCATTTAAAAAGTCCCTAATCTCCAGGATTGTTGAAGTGATTTCATCAATGTTGTTTCAATTCTTTGAATAGTCATCTGAAATTTTGTTAAATTCTATTTGTTTTTTAGAAACTTCTTTTTGTTGTTGTTTAATTGCTTTATATTTTTTGTAAGATTTAACTTTTTGTTTTTCAGCTAGCAATTCATCAAGTTCAGAAAGTTTAACTGAAATTTCTTGATTTATAGTTTCAATACTTTGCTTCACTTCAATCAATGAATTAAGCATATTCTCAAGCTCGTGATTAAAATGAGTCGTTGTTTTAACTTTTGAATATAAAGATTGATTTTGATGATTTTGTTTAGTTATCGCATCTTTTGAGCGTATACTAAATTTTTGTAATGATTGTTTAAATAAGTTCACAGAAAGCAAGTAGACTAAAAGTAAAAGAACAATAATTGAAACAATTATTATAAGTATGAACAATACTTTTGCCATAATCTCGTACCTCCTGAGTCTGTTATTAATTTTTTTATATTATATTACTTTTAGCTCTAAATGATAGCCTTATCAAGCTGTCTAAAAACTAATTAAAAGCAAAAAAGCAGATAGCTTTTCTATCTACTTTTAATTTCAAAAATCAATACTATTTGTAAGCTAATTTCTCTTCATACATTTCTTTATCAAATGCTTTGATAAATTCAGTCATTAAATCAATTGTAGCTTGAATATCAACAAGTGAAGCTAATCCAATTGGACTGTGTAAGTATCTTTGTGGGATTGAAATTGTCATAACTGCAGCACCACCAGGAGCAAATTGTAATTCAGCTGCATCAGTTCCTCCACCCTCGGCAACATATTTGTAAGCTGGAATTTCTTTTGTAGCAGCAATATTTGTTAATACATTAATTAATTTTGGATCTGGCAATGTTCCACCATCTTTAACTAAAAGACTTACTCCTTTACCTAAAACTGGTGTTCCAGGTTTTGCACCTGTTGTATCGTGTGCAGCACCTGTATCAACAGCAAAAGCAACATCTGGATTAATGATTGAAACTGATGTTTTAGCACCTCTTGTTCCAACTTCTTCTTGAACTGTTCCTACTAAGTAAACATCACATCCTAATTCTAAATCAGCAATATTATTTGCAATAAATTCTAAAGCAGTCACACCTGCTCTATTGTCCATTGCTTTTCCACCAATAATGTTATTTGCAAAATGAATTGTTTCTCCAGATAAGAAAATTTTGTCCCCAATTTGAATGTGTGCTTCTTCAACTTCTTTTTTAGATTTGAAACCTAAATCAACAAATAAGTCTGATTCTTTAAGTGCAACTGTGATTTTGTCTCTATCCATAATATGGATACTTGTGTGTCCGAATACACCATAAAATCTTTCATTTGTTTTTGATGAAACTACAACTGCTTTTGTCCCAATAACTACAGATGGTCAAACTCCACCAATTGTTGTAACTAATATGTTTCCGTTTTCAGCAATTGATTTAACCATATAACCAACTTCATCCATGTGAGCAGCTAACATAACTTTAGGTGCATTAGCAACTTTAGATTTTTTGAAGAAAATAATTGAACCAAATGCATCACGTGAAATTTCAAAACCTGGTTTAATGTTTTTTCTTAATTCATCTGCAACTGGTTCTTCAAATCTAGAAATAGCTTCAATTGACATATATTTTTCTAATCTAGAAGCTAATTTTTCATATTTTTTTTCCATACAAACTCCTTATATTTATAGATGTTATAAATTTTATACATTTTTAGCTTTTATTCCACACATAAGCTAATCTTTTTTATGAATATAAGTACTTGCTATTTCATCAAAATACATTTGTAAATATTTCTTCATTTCAGGTGTTAAATTTCTAATTTGATTAAATGATTTACTTAACTTTTCTTGACTATCATTTGAAATTTTATCCTTGCGAATAAAGCACAACTTTCCACTTGCGTCTCAATAAATAAGATTCTGTTTATCATAAATTTTGTGAATATCAGGTGATAAATTTAACAAATTATTTACATCAGAAATCATCGTTAATGCATCTGTTTTAAATTTATCTCTTGAATCAACAATGTTTTTGGAAAATAATTTTTCTGTTTCATTTCTTATTCTTTCCCTTATTTTGTAAACAGGATAAATATGAGCTCTTTCAATTATTGTATTTTCTTCTAAATTAAATGATTGAATTGATTCAGTAGGAATTTTTTGGACTTTTGATCTAGTTCTTGAAATTTGATTTTCTATTTCATTTTGAATTTTAAATAATGTTTCTAGTGATTTTTTGACTCTTTGAATTTTATTTCTAAATTCTTTTCTAGTTTCATCATCATTAAGACCTTTCGTTTTATTTTCGTATTCAATTGTATGAATTAAATCTTGAATAGGTAAAAATGAATTATTACCACTATTTTTGAAGTAATTAATAAAATCATTTTCATTTTTTAAAGAGCTAAGTAGACTCTTAAAATCATCTTCATTTGTTACAAACATTTTAAAACTATTGTAATATCAATTGTCTTTAATAATATCCAAATACATAAGTGGATTATTTTTTAGATTTTCATAACTAGACTTTACTTCGGAACTGTTGGGTTTTTCATAACTACCTGTTGGATTATTACCTTTTAATACACCAATTAAGTTATTAAAAGTTCCTTTATAATCAAAATTAACATAATAATTCAGAGCAGTCAATTCCTGATTATTTAAAAATAAGATATTTTTATCATTTTTGTTTTCTCTAGGTTCTTGTTTTAAACTGTTGCCGATAAGCGAAAATAATTTTTCCCTACATTTAAATGTGGTGGTTTTATCCTTAAATCATCTTGTAGTAGTTTTTAAATCTAAGGATGTACCTGCAAGAAATTTTATGTATCAATAAATTAATAGTCCATTTGAATCAAAAAAGCAATAGATTTTTGCATTAAAATGATTTTTGCTGTTTTCTTTAGAAAATACGTTTAAAATGCTATAAATTTTAATTTGTTTTTTTAAATTTACAAATTCACTAGATTCAAAATTCATAATAATTAAAAATATTTTTTAATAACTTCAGTAAATATATCTTCTAAAACTTCTACAGATATGCTGTTTCCAGCTGTAAAAATCATTTTATTTTCATTAACTAAACCGGTTTGACGAACCTTTAATGCATCAACTTTATCGAACCCCATATATAGATATGCTTCTTCTGAATTTATTAAAACTAATTTATCTTCTTCTAATAAGAATTTCAGTCTTGCATTTGCACCAGAAGCTGTTAATGTAGGACCTTTGTGATCTGTTTTATAAATGTAAGATTCACTATTGAAATTAGTGTACCCCAATAATCTAGACTTATTGATTTTGTTTTTAGTTAATGTAAATGGTGTCTTTTTGTATAAAGTTAATAATTTTGTCAGATCGATATGAACAGCATTTTCATCGATGATTTGATTAAGCATTAAGTTTTTTTCATTCTTTTGAATGAATTCAAAATCTTCGCCATCCAAAATAGAAACCATAAAAACTCTTTCTCTGTTTTGAGCCGAACCTGAATCAACTGCATTTAAAACTTTTCAATAACTTTTATAACCCAATGTTTCCAATGCATCTATTCATTTGAGAAAATCATTTTTGAATTTAGATGAAACCAATGCTTTAACGTTTTCTAATAAAAATACCTTAGGTAATCTATCTAAATTATTTTTAAGAATTCTTTCAATTTCATACAATAACCCTGATCTTGTATTTTCGTTAATTCCTCTTTGTTTACCTTGTTGTGATAAATCTTGACAAGGGAATGAATAAGTAAAAATATCTATGCCTTTAGGTAAAGTGTTATAAGCAGTAATGTCTGTACCGCTCTCTCTCTCTCTCTCTCTCTCTGAAGCCATATCTTTCACTCATATAGTCATTATTAACATATGAATAAAGATAAGAGAATAAATTTCTTAATTTGTTTTCTGACATTCTCATAAAGTATTTTTTATTAACTGGTTTTTTGGAGTCGGCAGAAAAAAGATACTTGTTTAATTTATCAAGCATTTCTTCTTTAGTCAACTTATTTTCTGGTTCTAATATACCGTAGTGAATACTTAAATACGATATAATCGCATCAATATAAAAATCACATGTTCCTAGTGATTTAACTGAAAAATTCAATTTCTTAGATATATTTTTTAATGCTTTGTATTGCGAACCGATTCCTGCAAACATTTCGAATAATGTAATTTCTTTTTTCATGATTTTTTTATTTTAACGGAATTAGAGAAGCATAATTAATAAGTTAAAATATTTTTTTAATTGAGTTAAGAAAATCTATTTTTTATATTATAATATTTTAAATTATTGGGGCAGTACTCAAGAGGCTGAAGAGGCGGTCCTGCTAAGACTGTAGTGGTGGCAACACCAGCGGAGGTTCGAATCCTCTCTGCTCCGCCAATTGTTAACAAATCACTCTTTGAGTGTTTTTTTATGCACTTTTTTACTACTTTGTTCATTTTTGAAGAAATTTACTAAATATATGTATGAAAAAGATTAGTTGATTCAATATATTATTAGTAATTATTTGTTTAAGCTCAGGTGTTTTCATAAGTGTTGTTAAATTTACAGAAATAAAACAAACAAAGAAAATAGATGACGAACTAAATAAGCAAAAGAAAATTTATAAATATACAGTAGCCGGTAATGTATTATTTCCTGCTACATTTGAATCAGACAAGCCTTTATCATACAGAGATGTTTTTAATAAAGTAAAACTTAAAACAAGTTCAGATATAAGTAATTACAACCTAGATGATTTAGCAACTACATCCAGTGTCATTAATGTTGGTTTAAGAAAATACAAAATAAAATGGGAAGAAATCAAAGATGTTGAGACTTTAAAATGATTAGGTCTAAACTCAAGAGTCGCAAAGTTAATTTATAAATATCGTGAAAAGAATGAAAGTTTACACTCATGACGAGAATTGCTAGATATAAAAGGAATTTCTACTCGTACTATAGAATACTTACAAACGGTTATAGAATTAACTTAAGATGGTTTAATTTCTTTTTAATTTTATCTGTATTTTGTTTATTGCTAGTTACTTCTGATTTAATTTTATTAGTATATTTAATTCCACTCTTTATTTTTTCCATTATTTTAAAAAGAAATGACTTCGTAATTTTGTTAGCAATATTATTAACATTTTTGATATTTTTTAATCTTAAACATATCATTATAAATGCATGATTCTACAGTAATAAAGGTGTCTCCGAATCTTACACAGTGATTGATATGTCGGATAAAGCTCTTTATGTTGAGGATAAATTTATGAACAAATTCATACTCAACAGGTCTGAATTAAAATCTGTCAAAGACCAAATAACTATCTATTCAAAAATATTTATTTTAGGAACATTGAAGGAAGTTAAAGAAAAATCAAATTACTTGCTAGCTAATGAAATTGATTTTTTAATTAAACCTAACAAAGTTATTGTTGTTAATGATTGATTCAATTTAAGACATATGTTTTATAACTATTTTCTAAACAAAAATAAAGCATATTCTGATTTTATTTTCCCATTAATTTTTGGTATAAACACATCTACAAATAATGAAACATTAACTAACTTAAAAGAAATGGGAGTAGTTCATTTAATGATTGTTAGCGGTCTACACCTGGGTACTATTTACGTATTCGTTAGAATGATATTTTCAAAATTTGATAAATATGGAATCTTACAAATTCTTATACTTACTATTTATTTTCTATTTTGCAAGAAATCAGTGTCAATCATAAGAACTTATTTATTTATACTTGTCATTCATTTTTGAAAAATATTTAAAAAAGATCAAGAATTGAATGTCGGTTGTCCATTATTCGTAATAGCATTTTTATTCTTATCTTTTAGGCCTTATAGTGTTATGAACTTAGGTTATTGACTATCATATATTTTGACTATCGTTATGTTAAATGTAGATTTGGATAAATTTTGAAAACCTAAAAAATGAAAGCAAAAAGCAACAAACTTCTTTGCAGGTTATTTCGTACCCTGATTCATTTCTATATCCATAATTAGTGCATATATAAGAGAAATTAGTTTAATATCTTATGTTTACTCAATTATTTTGACACCAATATTTCAGTTTTTAATTATTTTCTTTACCTTAACTTTACCAATAACTTTTATTGCAGTTCCATTTGCTGAGTTAGCGCAATCTTTCATCCAGCTATTATCAAAAGCAAATGTTACATATAAGTTTTATTATCAATTTTGATACTGCATAATTTATCCTTTTATATACATTTATATTTCCAGATTAATGTTCTTAAAAATGAAAAGATTAGAGAAAGTCAGATCATCTGACTTTATAAAACATAGGATAGCTGAACTTGAATTAAGAATGGAGAAATTAGAATATGCAAATTAGTTCAAATAATAAAAATAGAGGGATGTTTTTAGAAAAAATAATCAACAACACTATAGCTTATTTATGACAAGAGAACATTGCATTCATTGAGAAAAAGAGCACTCCTCTTGATATAAAAAATATTCAATCAAAGACTAAAAATAATGTCTTGGGTTCATTTAGAATTAAGAAATCAACAGTGGATTACATAGGTATGTATAATGGTCAATTTATTTGTTTTGAAGCCAAGAGTACAAATAATAATTCACTCACTAAAAAATTATTTAAGAAACATCAAATCGAATATTTAAACCTTATACATAGCAATAAAGGCATTTCTTTTGCTATTGTGTACTTTTCATTATATGATGAGTTCTACAAAATAACTGTTCCAGAATTATTACAATATTTTAAAAATAAAAGTAGTGTCAAATATGAAGAAATAAAAAGAAATTCTAAAAAGTTATTTTTAGAATTTCCTGGATATTTAACATTTTTAAATTAAGCTTTAAAATCTATTAATTCACGTAAGTATTTTGAAGGTGTATATTTAACAACACGTCTTTGTGGAACCACAATAAAATCAGCATCATTTTCTGATTTTTTGAATTTGTTTACCATTTTTCTTTGTGGTTTAACTGTTGTTGAAAAAATTCCTAAATGTGATAATCTAACTTTATCTTCCATGATTAATTGTTCTTTAAGAACGAAAACCATAGCATCGAAAACTCTTTCAACATCTCTTGGTGTCATTTCAGCACGATCTGCAACTTCTAAAATGTATTCTTTTTTAGTCATTTCAATGTCTCCTTTTAAAAGCTTGTAATAACAATATTATAATACAAAAAAACTTTTTTCCACAATTTTTAGGGATAAAAGTAATTATTTTTGTTTGATTGTAGGTTTAACTTTTGTTAAAGCGATCTTATCATAATCTTTGAAGCCAAGTCCATAATACATAGCACCTGCAATTTTGTTACTGAAAAACAAAACAGGTGTTTTTTCTATGTATAGTATCCTTTCGCAAATGTTCATTACACAATCCTTTGCATAGCCTTTCTTTCTTGCTTCAGGAATTGTGAAAACACCTCCGATCATAACTGCATCTTTTGATTGACAGTTAATCGATGCATGTGATAAAACTTTCTCATTTTCGTCTTTTAGCACATATCCTCAATATGCACCTTTTTCAAATGATCTTTTTAAGTGTTTAATATCAAGCGCATGTGATGATAGTCCTGCAAATTCAGGAATTAATCTTCTACTTTCAACGATATTTTCCAGATCTGAAATTTTAATCATTGTTGATTTTAAATTGGTCGGTTTCTTAAAATCTTTTTTATTCAAAGTTAAAACATATTGATAAGTAGGTACAATATTATTCCCAATAATTACTGATAATGCATTATTTAATTCGTTATAAAGTTCTTTTTGATAGACAAAGTTCTTGATATTATATTTTTTAACAATATTCTCTAAATCTTCGTATTTACCTCTTAATTTTCTTCCGAAAATTAACAATGTATCATGGAATCTATAAAAAATTAAAACAGGTCTTTCATTTACATAATCAATGTAACTATCAATATTTTCGCCTTCTAGACCAAATGTTTCAATATCTGCAATTAACATCATATTAAGGTATTTATCTTGTGTATAAAGGAATTCTAAAATTCTATCTTTATAGTCATTAGTTAGCTTTAACATTTTTCTCATATTTTAATTATACTCTTTTGCAATAAAAATAACCAGTATATACTGGTTAAATAAATCAATTTCTCTTTGTGATTGTTCTCTCACTAATGTAGTTTTTATAGTATGCATTATTGAAAGCAATACCTAAGAACATAAAGTAAACAACTCAGTTTATAAAGAATGCAATTGTAAGGAAGAACCCTACAGGACCGCCATATTTGTCATAGTTAATGTGTTGATTAATTGTTTTAAACAATAATACTAATAAAACAATTGGAGTGGTTGATAAGATAGCTCCTTTATAAATAGATTTAATGGTTAACTTAAATGATGGAATAAGTTTGAATAAACCAACTAACATTACAAACACAAAAACAAATGAAATTAATATATAAACAAACGTATTTAATCAAATCGTTCCATTATATTTTTCTGTTATTTTTGTTTCAATGATGATATCGATGGTTGAGAAAAATCAGAATAATATTGATACAAATAAAACTAAGAATAATCCTTTTATTTTATTACCTCAATATGAACCAATTTTATTATGTTTGTAAATATAGTTATTTGCTGAAATTAATTTTCCGTATCCTGTGCTTGATATATATAGTGATGATAAAAATAGGAAAATGTTAGGTAACAATGCTTGTAAATTGAAAGCAGATGTACCTTGATCTTTCATTTGAATGCTTTGTAAGTAGTTTTGTGACCCAGGGATGAATCTTGACATAATAATTGTTATGAAGTTATCTTGGAAGTTACTTCCAACTAGATTGTTATAGCCTGGAATAAAACCGAAAAATATGTTTAACAAGAAAACCACATATATTACAGGGACAAATGATATTAATAAGTAAAATGCAGTAGACAATCAAATAAAGTTATATTCACTACTTGTGAATTTACTATATACATTATCCACCACTTTTAAACGTTTTCTATGATCTGATTCATTTCTAACTCAAATCAGTATGCTTGCGAAAAATCTAATCAAGCATTTTTTGATTATAAACTCATAAATCTTTGAGAAAAATGTAAATCTTTCAGGAAAAATTAAGTTTTGATGAAAGGTTTTTTTAGTTTTTTTAGTTACATTTTTAAGTTTTATTAACTTATTATAATCAGTGTTTGTATTAGTTTTTTTGTTTAATAAACTCATTGATTTTTTCTAAAACAATATCATTTGACAACTGTGGATTAACTTGTCCATTAGTTTCTTTCATTAATGCGCCAAGTATAAATTTAATAACTCTTTCAGGTCTAGTTTCATATTCATCTAACATTGAAATATTATTTTTAATAATTGTATCTATATAACTTGCAATAATATTTTTATCTGTTATTTGTTTTAATTTGTGCGCATCTAATAAGTCATTTATGTCACCTTCATAACTTGGTAATAGTGTTATAAGTTTTTTAAGCGACTTGCTTGAAATAACTTCTTGATCTAATAATTGTAAACTTTGAACTAAATATTCAGGTTTAATATCAAGATCAAAAACGTGTTTATTTTGTGCATTTGCTAATGAAACTACTTCTGAGAAGAAAATTTTTGATAAAGCTTCCTTATTATCATAATCAATAGAGTCAAAGTAATTAGCTAATGGTATATCATCAATTAAACTGTTAATGTAAATATCTGCAATATTTGCATCTTTATATCTTTTTACTTTTTGGTTTGGAAGCTCATTTAATTTAACATTATTAATAAATGCTTGAGATAACTTAATGATCGGAATGTTTGGATCTGCAAAATATTTGTAATCAACAGAACCTGTTTTAGTTCTCATGACCACGTTTGTGTTAGTTTGATCATCAAAACGTTTTGTTTGTTGTAATATCTCTTCACCTTTAAGAAGTTTTTCTTTTTGAATTTTAATTTCATTATCAATTGCTTTTTTGATGTTAGAAATTGAGTTCATATTTTTTATTTCAACTTTTGTACCAAATTTATCTACACCATAAGGTTTAAGCGAAATATTAATATCAGCTCTTAATGTCCCTTGTTCTAACTTACCTTCAGAAATATCTAAAAATTGCACAATTTTTCTAATCATATCAACATATAATGCAGCTTCCTCGCCGCTTCTAATCACTGGGTAAGTAACAATTTCAATTAAAGGGATTCCGGCTCTATTATAATCCAGTTTTGTAACTAAATCATCGTGGTGTTGTCTTGCAGTATCCTCTTCAAGGTGAATTCTTTCAATACCGATTTGTTTTAATCCATCTGAAGTTTGAATTTCTACATAACCATTGCTTCCGATTGGTCTAAAAAACTGTGTAATTTGATAACCTTTTGGTAAATCTGGATAAAAGTAGTTTTTTCTATCAAAATGTAATTCATCATCAATTTGCATGTTAAGAGCTTTTGCAAGTTTGATTCCGTATTCAACTGCTTTTTTATTAACTTGAGGCAATGTTCCTGGGTAAGCTAAGTCAATTTGGTGCGCTTTTGTATTAGGTTCTGCATTAAAGTCAATTCCGGCTGGTGAAAACATTTTTGTTTTAGTTTTTAATTCAACATGAATTTCAATTCCTATAATAGTTTCAAAATTATTCATTTAAATCTCCTATAAGTTCTTCAAAGTATTCTGCATAACCTAATAATTTTTCATCTGAATATAATTTTGTTTCAAGAGCTAAGTTATATGGCATATTTTCATATTCCCCTAATGGAATTGTTATTGATGGGTGACCTGATAAATTTGCACCAGTTAAAATAAAGTCCATAACACCATTTTTTGATTTATCTTCAAATAATGGAGCAATACCTACGTAAGCCGGAAAGATTAAAACATCGCCTTGTGTTTTTAAGTCCTCAAAGTATTTAGTAATAACTCTTCTGGCTTTTTGAGCTTTAATAAAAATTTCTTCTTGATTTTCTGAATATAAAAAGTAACTTCCTAAACTTAATCTCTCTTGAACCATTTTTCCAAATTTTTGACTTCTTGTATTAAACATAACTTCTTCTCAAGAGTTTCCATCAACCCTTGAACCAAAAGCTATTCCATTTAAGTTAGCTAAATTTGAACTAGCTTCAGAGAAAGAAATGATTTTGTAAACAATAGAAATTGTGTTTAAAATATCAAAATCTGGCTGCATTAATTTGACTTCTATACCTTGCTCTCTTAATTTTTCGAGTAACTGGTTAAATCTTGCATTCACATAATCTTTTGTTAATGAACTAAAATCAAGAGCGACTACTGATTTTGGTTTTGTTTTAATTACATTGTTTATTTGAACATCAACTGAAGTCATATCTTTGTCATCTTTACCAAAAACAGCTTTTGCAGTAATGATTGCATCATTTACATTATGGGTAAAGTAAGCAACTGTATCTAATGATGAAGCATAAGCAAACATTCCATATCTACTAATTGCACCATATGATGGTTTAAATCCTACTAAACCATTGAATGAAGCAGGTAATCTAACACTATCTCCAGTATCTGAACCTAAGGCAATTCCTATATTTTTTGTCATTGTTGCAGCTGAACCTGATGAAGAACCACCAACATAACGTTTAGCATCCTTAGGGTTAACTATTAAACCATAAGCACTATGAGTTCCTGTACCTCCTAAAGCTAATTCATCATTATTAACCTTAGCAACCGGAATTGCACCATTTTGTAAAAGTCTTTCAACAACAGTAGCATTGTAATAAGGTTTGAAGTTTTCTAAAATCTTACTTGAAGCTCTAGTGATTTTATCTTCTGTGGCAAAAACATCTTTGATAGTTAAAACAACACCATTAAGTAGATTGTTTGAATTTGAAACTTGTTCTGATTTTTCATATAAGCAGCTAACTGCATTATTGTTATCATTTTGAAGTTCATTGTATGCAGTTTCAAAATTACCTTTATTTAAAAATTCTCTACTCATTATTTAACCACCTTTGTAAGTAAAATAAAGTCACTATCTTTTTCTTTTGCATTATCTAAAATGTTTTCTTTTGAAACAGAATAACTCATATCTTCAATATCCTCACGTAAGAGTTCTAAAATAGGCTGCTCATTAATTCTTTCCATTGGTTTTACATTTAATAAATCAAGTTTGTCAAGAAGTTTAATTCCGTCTTGAATATCTTTTCAAATTAACAAAATTTGCTCTTGAACTTCTTTAGTAGGTTCAAACATTAATGATTTAACTATTTGGTTTAATTTTTCAATATCTAATTTTTCCATAATTAACCTTTCTTTCAATTAGGTAGGCAATATAACTCTAAATCATTTAAATAACTTAAATTATTCTTCATATTTTTATATTTAACACAATATGAATGTAACATTAATCTAGTTTCTTTTTTACCACGATACTTTTTGTCACCGTAAATAGGAAAACCTAAATTTGATAAAGTCACACGAATTTGGTGCTTTCTACCTGTTTTAATTTGTGCAATTTTTCGATTTTTTTCTGAATAAAATAAAGTTGTCGCTTGCTTAGCGTCTCTTATATTACTTTTTGCAACTTTCATTTTTTTATTTGATTCATCTTTGTAAATTCAATTGTTAACTACAAAAGGTTTATGTTCAGAAAAGTTATCTAACTTAATATCACTGATGAAAATATATTTTTTAATGATGAATTCACTATTATCATTCAATTGTCTAGCGGCCTCATAAGTTTTAGCATAAGTGATGATCCCACTTGTTTCTTTATCCAAACGACCGACGTGCGTTGGTTTAAAACTATCTGTAGGTACATATTTTAAATATGATAAAACTTGTTCATCTAATGAATCATCTTCATCGTGAACTGAAATTCCAGTCCCTTTATTTAAAACTAAAATATTTTCATCTTCATATAAAACTTTCAAATTAACTGGAGTTGATTTTTTAACTTCATATTCTTGATGCAAATCAGATTCACTTAAACCATAAATAGTGATAGTATCATTCTCATTTACAATTTGATTTTTTTGAATTTTTCTTAATCCATTTATTTTAATTTCATTTTTCCTAAATAACTTTTCAACAAATCCTTTACTTAAATTAGGCAAATATTTTTGAATAAGTTTTAAAATTGTTCTTCCTGAATCATTTAATGTTGCTTTTATTTCTATCATTTCTACCTGCTTTATTAATGTAATTATATTTTTTTATTTTATTAAATAAAATAAAAAATGTAATATCAATACTTTTAGTTAAAACATATTTTTTACCACCTAATAAAGTATTGAACAACATACAAAATGGATATTAAAATTGCTAAAAATATAGTCTCCAAGACTTAAACGAAAGTTATATATTTTATCTAAATTAAATTTAATTTATATAAAGGGGACGAATTAAACTTAGAAAATTATTAATTTTATCAGGTGTTTTAGCACCTACTATGACTATCACAGGATTTGCTATATCATGTTCCTCAATAGAACCAGAAGATAAAATCACAGATGAAGAAAGAACACAATTTACTGCAGTATTACAATCAGCTTATTCTCAATTACCTGAGAATAGTGTCATAGACACATTACCTTCACGAATGGCAAGCAAAATTAGAGAAATCAAATCAATATGTGAGACTTGATTGAATAAGTTAAAATCTTCTCAAGCAATTTCTAGAAAAGAAATTGAGGAGTCTTCTAAGAAAATCTATCAAATAAGTTTACCAACCGCTTCAGCTTTAATTGCTTCATAAAAATATTTTAATATGAAACGGACAAAGCATACTCTTTGTTCGTTTTAGTCACTTTTATCAGAAAAATAAAAATTACTATCACTAAATTTGTGATAGTAATTTTGCATCTTGAATATAATTATTCTTCTCTTTGACTTCCGAATAAGTCAAAGTCTTGATTTTCATCTTCTACACCTTCTACATAGTTAAATTCAGTCATTTTAGGCAAGTCCCTCATACTTGTTAATTTGAAGTGATCATAGAATTTGTTTGTAACTCCATATAGAACAGGGTTACCTGGTGTAGGAGAAATCCCGACTTCTTCAATAACACCTTTCATTAAAAGTGTATTAACAACTTGATCAGATGCAACACCTCTAATTGATGCAATTTGACCTTTTGTAACTGGTTGTTTGTAAGCGATGATACCAGCGACTTCGATAGCAGCATTTGATAATCTTTGTTTTTTAACAACTGAAACCATTTTTGTAACATAATCTTTGAATGTTTCTCTAGTTGCTAATTTGTAAACATCATTGAAGTTAACTACTTTAAGCGCTCTTTCTAAGTCATTAAACTCTCTTAAGAAATCTTGCATTACTTTTTTAGCTTCAGCTAAAGTAGCTAGTGAGAAAATGTCTTTAACTTGTTCTAAGTTAAGTCCATCATCTCCTTGAATGTATAATAGTGCTTCTAAAATTTTATTTTTCATCGTAAAGTTCTCCTCTAATAATTGAGATTTCTTCAAATTCTTTTTCTTGAATTATTTTTAAATATTGTTCTTTAGCTAAAACTAATACAGCAAGCAATGTAACAACAAAGTGTCCCATACTTGGTTGTGAAAAGACCATTTGGAAAGTTAATTTTTCATGTTTTCTAAGTAACTCTTTAATCATTCCATATTGATCAGATGGTGATAGTTTAAATGTTTCTAATTTTGCTGTTCTAAGTTTTTGAGCATAAACTCTTTCAAACATTTTTCTTAAAACAGCAATTAATTTAACTGGGTTAGAATGACCGTCTAACCTAGTGTCATTGGTATCAACGATAAATTCATCAACATTTGATGGATCTTTGATGAAAATATCTTGTCTATCTAATTCATATGTTTTAAGAGCTTCTTTAATCGATTTAAATTGTTCATATTCAGCTAACTGTCTCAAAATTTGTCTTTTATCTTCTTCAATTTCTTCAGGGATTTCTTGTCCTGGTTCTTGTATTGCCATAGCTGCTTTGATTTTAAGTAATGTAGCAGCCATAACTAAATAATCAGCAGCTAAATCAATATCTTGCTCTTTTAATTGAGAAATAATTTCTAAATATCTATCTGCTATTTCTACTAAGTTAATTTCATTAATACTGATCTTTTTATCTTTAACTAATGCAAGTAATAAATCTAATGGTCCATCAAAATTAAACTTTTCAACTTTAAAGCTATATTCTGAATCGTAATTTGTGTAATTAGTTTTCATCTTTTTCCTTCAATAATTCTGACTCAATTAAGCCTTTAACTCTTTCTGCTAATTTTGATGTTTCTTGATTCATAAATGTAGATGGTTTTAATGCTGGTAAAAATTTAACAGTAACTTGCTGTCTTTGCTTTTTGTGCACACTATCAGAACCTAAAGAGTTTATTATTACAGTAGGAATAATTGCCATATAATCTTTTTGTGCAACTCTAAATGCACCAGCTTTAAACTCACCTAAACCTTCACTTTTCACTCTTGTTCCCTCAGGAAAAATTACACCATATGTTTTTTGAACTTTAACAAATGCACCGAAATCTCCTAATGCATTTAAACTGTTTTTAATACTCTTTCTGTCAATAAAAACAGTGTCTAAAAGTGACAAAGTATCCTTAACTATTTTTTTCTTTTGTAGCTCGCTCTTAGCTAAAAAAGTAGGCATCATAGCTTTAGCACCTTGTTCATATGATTGTTGCTCTGTAGCTTTCATTAAGATTAAAGAGTCAAAGTTTGACTTATGGTTAGCCACTAATAACACAGAACCATTTTGTGGAAGGTTTTCATATCCCTCAATTTTTACATCCACATTGTAAAGGTTTAACATTTTTTTAGAAAGTTTGAGTAAGAAAGCATATCTTTCGATTAATTTACTTGTTTCAGGTGATTTTCTATATTTTCTAGCTTTTCATTTAATTAAAAAGTATCTGAATAATCACACTGGTGAAAATAAAATCATCTTAAAAATTACATTTACATTATATTTTTTCATTTTTCTCCTTAGAAATAGCAACGGAAATAACTAAATTATCAACATATGTAATAGAAATACAGAAGTTTTTAAATTCTCAAATATTGTTTTTTTTAACTAAATCAATATTACGAAAATCGATGTAGCTATTATCAATTTTGTAAATAGATTCTTTAATAGCTCATGCTCTGGCGAGAAATTTAGCTTTCAAATTTTGATCAGTTATTTGATTATATTCTGCTAATTCTTGCGTTGATAAAACTCTATTTATAAAAGATGTTTTTTTATTAATAAATCTATTAATATTAGTTGCATCCACACCTATTTTGAACATGTTTTATATTATATAAAATTATTTGATAAAAGGAGTATAAAATAGACTTTTTTACCTATGTAATAGGTGTATTAGTATCATCACTGTCTTCTTTGATTAATGCTCATTTCAAGATTTTTGCAAACTGATCATATTTGTTTAAAAAGTTAAAGAATACATCATCTTCTTTCGAATTCTGAAGGTTATATTTAATTTCACTACTGAATTTGTTAGTTTCATTAAATATAATTAATTGTAAAATTTCCGATGTACTAAATTCATCACAAATACAATATGGATTTGAACGAATAAATAAGTTTATTATATATTTTAATATTTTAATTATTGAGATAGCTATTAAATTAGTAAATAGAAATCCATTCATATCTTCAAATGATTTCAGAAACTTTTTATAACTACTTATCAATATATTCATCATTTGACTATTTTCATAGTTATCTACATCATTTTTTAATATATCAATTAAATCTTTCTTTTTAGGTATTTTGAAATTTGTAAAAGCGAAATGTAAACCTAAATTCTTATTATCTCTACGAATTTTCTCTCATAATTTTGGAGCTTCATAACCATCTTTTATATTGATAATGTTCTTAATTTTTGAATATTTCATTTCTTTTTCACAATATTCATCTGGTTCAATATTATTTAAACTACTTACATCAAAATTGTCATCCCTATTTTCTACGAAATTTATCAATTTGTTGAAATAAATTAAATCCTGTTTATCTATATTGATTTTATCTTTAGAACTTTCTATGTATAAGTAATTTAGACGATTTAATGGTTTCTTAGAAATAATATTTACTTTATTACTATCTTTTCTACTAAAAACTCTAGATCAAACTGTATTTATTCTCTTTTTGTAATGGTCATTTAATTTTTCAGTAAATATATTTTTAGAATACATAATATATTTAGCGACTGACTTATTAAGCTCCTTACTTTTACTTGATAAGTTCTCAATGTCAAGAGGTCAATCATAAGGAATAACTGAAATACTTTTATCATCTCTTTTATATAACTGAATAGTATCTAAAATTAGTTTATCCTTATCTGCATAAGGAAGATGTTTGAATAAGAAAACATTAATAGGTATACCTACTCAATTTGTATGTGTTATTATAGTGTAATGTTCATCTGATGTTTTTATCATTTGATTTAAATTATTGAAAATAAATTTCTTATTTTTGAAATGCTTTTCCGTAATATTTGTAATATGTAAGTAAATGTATTTATTGAATTTGTGAATTCTGTCTCTTTTTGTGAAGTTATGAACAAATCTATTTAAATTTTGCAAAATAATTTCTTTATTTTGATTTACTTTCTCAAATAAAATGTCATTAATGAACTCATCATTAGTATTTGCAGGATTATATTTTGAAATTTTTTCATTCAGTAAATCAATATTTGATATTTTATTCGAAATGATATCTGTTATGACTTTGTAAAATAATTTATGATCTATATCTTTTGTTTTGAATAGTAATCTCATTTCTTTAAACAAGATATCAAATAAGTCAAAACCTATAAATCTATATGATAACTTATCATTATCTTTATTTATTAATTCTAATCTTTGCTTCACAAAATATAAAATAAATTTTACATCTTGAAAATAAATGAATTTCTTCAATTCTTTATTTACTCTTTCAATTTTATTCTCAAATTCAGATGATAATTCTTCATTCGTCAACTTCACTACAAGGGTATTTGATGCATTAATCACATTACCTATTTGCCTTCTGCGTAAATAAAGTTTGTTTAATTCTTTGTCTTTCTTTAACTGAAGATGTCATTGTTGGCGTCTTTTTACGTTTCTTTTAGAAATATTTGTTCTTTTGATTTTTGTCATATATTAAAATTATAATATTTTTTAATAAAATAAAAAAACACCATTAAAGGTGCTAAATATTCTTTGAAAACTGAATAGTTATTTTAATAATTCATTAAAATGTCTGAATACATCTTAATATACTTTTAAACC